>DATKFB010000022.1:0-4327 GCA_035544435.1 Polyangia bacterium | reverse complement strand
TCGTACGCGCGCCGGGCGTCGTGATCGTGGCGCGTGTAGAGGCGCAGCGCGCGCCCCGGCCGCGTTCGGCCCGCGCGTCCCGCGCGCTGGACGGCGGATGCGCGGCTCACCTTGGCGACGGCGAGCGTCGGCAGGCCCGTCCAGGGCGAGTGCGCCGCCACGCGCGCGAGCCCCGAGTCGACGACGGCCACGACGCCCTCGACGGTGATCGACGACTCGGCGACGTTCGTCGACAGGATGATCTTGCGCCGCGCGGGATCGGGCCGCACGGCCCGCGTCTGCTCCTCGAGCGTGAGCTCCCCGTGCAGCGGCAGGATCATGAGCTCGCTCGTGCCCGCCGCCGCGAGGAGCGCCTCTTGCGCGCGCCGGATCTCGGCGGCGCCCGGGAGAAAGACCAGCACGTCGCCCGCGAGCCCTTCGCGCACGAGGCGCCGCACGGCGCCCGTGACCTGCTGGTGCAGCGGCCGCTCGTCGGCGGCCTCGAGATGCTCGATCTCGATCGGGTGCAGGCGACCCTCACTGCGCACGGTCGCGCAATCGCCGAGGAACGCGCGCAGCGGCTCGGCCTCGAGCGTCGCCGACATCGCGCACACGCGCAGGTCGGGCCGCGCCCCGCGCTGGAGCCGCCGCAAGAGCGCGAGGCCGAGGTCGGTCGCGACGTGGCGCTCGTGGATCTCGTCGAGCACGACGGCGCCGATGCCCGAGAGCCTCGGATCGCCGAGGAGTCGGCGCGTCAGGAGCCCCTCGGTCACGAATCGCAGGCGCGTGCGCGCCGACGACACGTCGTCGAAGCGCACCGTGTATCCCACCGTCTCCCCCACACGCTCGCCCAGCTCCTGAGCGACGCGCTCGGCGGCGAGGCGCGCCGGCAGCCGCCGGGGCTCAAGCACCCAGATCTCGCCTGCGACGACGCCAGCCTCGAGGAGGGCCCGGGGGACGCGGGTCGTTTTCCCGGCGCCCGGGGGCGCCTCGACGACGAGCGAGGGCGTCTCCCGGAGGGCCGCGACGATCTCGGGCAGCGCCGCATCGATTGGAAGAAAGAGCGATTCTTTGGAATTGTGGGGCAATTTCGGTGATTCTGGCGTCATGGATGGTGGGCTGGGCGCGAGGCCGGCGGCGAGGCGATCGGGACCATGTCCGATCTATGACGGCGCGGACAGTCTAGACGGCAACCAACCTAGACAGACAGACGGCTCGGAGGCGCGAGGTGTGCGTGATACGATATAGGGGCCCATGATCCGCTGTCCGAGCTGTGGCAAGCGTCTGCGTGACGGCGCGCCCAAGTGCCTGACGCACGGCGCGCCTCCCCCGGCGCCTTCAGCGACCGAGGACCCGCCTACGCCCTTCGTCGTCGCCCCTCCCGAGCTCGCTGCGTTCCGCGTCAAGAAGCTCCTCGGGCAGGGCGGCTTCGGCGCCGTCTTCCAGGCCGAGCGCGTGTCGGACGGCAAGCTCTGCGCCATCAAGGTCGCGCGAGCCGACAACGCGTCCGCGGGCGAAAGCCTGGCCCGCGAGGCCGAGGCGCTGATGGCCGTGGGTGTGCCCCACGTACCGGCGGTCTACGACAGCGGCCGGCTCCCCGACGGGGCCGTCTATGTCGTCATGGACTTCGTCAAGGCGCCCATCCTCGCCGACGTCATGACGGCCCTCGACGGGCCCGTGCCGGTCGAGGACTTCGCGCGCGCCGCCATCCCCATGCTCGAGATCATGGAGGTCGCTCACGGCAAGAACCTCGTTCACTGCGACCTCAAACCCGAGAACGTCTTCGTCGACGAGTCCTTCGGCGCCAAGCTCTTCGACTTCGGCCTCGTGCGCAAGGCGGGCAAGCCCGCCGACGAGACCAAGGAGGAGGCGCCCGCGGGCACGCCCGAGTACATGTCGCCCGAGCAGTGCGAGGGGCGCTCTGACATCGACGCGCGCAGCGACCTCTATGCGCTGGGCGTGATCTTCTACGAGATGCTCGCGGGCAGTCCTCCATTTTGGGGCAAGGCCGCCGAGATCCAGCAGAACCACCGCAGCCGCCGCCCCGCGGCGCTCGGGCGGCGCGTCGCGATCGCCGTGCCGCTCGAGGAGCCCATCATGCGCTGCCTCGCCAAGGATCCGGCGCGGCGCCCCGCGAGCGCCACGGAGCTGCGCAAGGCTCTGCAGGCCGGGATCGTCGCCGAGCGGGCGCGCCTGCTCGAGGCGCAGCAGGGGGCCGGCGCCGGCGTCGCGCCCACCTCCGGGGCGGCCGAGGCCGCCGGCAAGCCCGCGGCCGCGGCGGTCAAGCCGGCGGCGCCCGCGCGCGAGCGTCGCGCCGTCGCGCTGCTGTTCTTCGAGACGAAGAGGCCGGTCGCCGACGTGCGCGAGGCCATGACGGGCGTGGGCGCGCAGCTCGCGAACGCGGCCGGCACGCAGTACGTCCTGGCCTTCGGCCACGAGCTCGGCGACAACCCGACGCGCGCGGCGGCCAACGCGGGCGAGATGTTCGTGGGGCGCGGCCTCTGCAGCCACGCCCTCGTCGACCTCGCGCAGGTGTCTATCCAGGCGCGGCCCGACGGCACGCGCCGCTACCAGAGCCCGCTCTTCTCCAAGAAGGAGCAGTTCCCGGGCGAGGCCGATCCGCCGGGCGTGCTGCTCTCGGCCGCCGCCGTCGAGGTGCTACCCGACGTCCCCACCGACCCGGTGCCCTCGCGCCACGGGGTCATGCTCCTCAAGAAGGTCACGCAGGCGTCGGAGAAGACGACGACGCGCATGGGCGTCGCTCCGCTCGTGGGGCGCGACGACCTCCTGCGCACGCTGCTCGAGTCGATGCGCGCCTCGACGGGCGGCGCGACGCCCACGATCGTGACGCTGCTCGGCGAGGCGGGCTACGGCAAGACGCACCTCGCGCAGATGCTCGTCCAGCACCTCGAGGTGCTGCCCAAGGTCCAGACGATCTTCGTCCGCGCCAAGGAGGTGCTGGGCGGCGGCTCGGGACAGACGGCGCGCGAGATCTTCATGCGCGCGCTCTCGCTGCCCGAGACCGCGCCCGCGGACTTCGGCCGCGAGCTCCTCACCGAGGCGCTCGGCGGCGAGATGGCCAAGGAGTGCTGGGCCGGCGTCGCGGTCGTCATGGGGTGGGCTCCGCCCGAGCACCCGGAGTTGCGCGTATACGCCGCTGCGCCCGGCGCGCTGCGCTCGGGCGCGGCGCGCGCGGCGGGCGAGGCCCTGCGCCTCATGTCGCGCCGTCGGCCGCTCTCGGTCGTCGTCGAGGACGCGCACTTCGTCGACGAGACGGCGCTCGACGCGCTCGAGTACGCCACGTTGAAGGAGGCGGCCTGCCCGATCTGGATCTGCGTCGTGGGACGGCCGACCTTCGGGCGCGGGCGCACGGCCTGGGCGGGCCGCGCGGCGCGGCGCCAGGAGATCACGTTGCCGGCGCTCGAGCCCGCCGCGGCCGCCGAGCTCGCGCGGCGCCTGCTCACGCCCGTCGAGAGCGTGCCGGCGAGCGCCCTCGGCCGCCTCGCCGAGCGCACGCAGGGCATCCCGCTCCTGCTCGTCGAGCTCGTGCGCGGTCTCAAACGCGACGGCCTCGTGCGCAAGTCAGAGAAGACCAACGCCTGGTACCTGGCGACGGACGAGCTTGACAAGCTGCCCGACCTGCCGCTCGTGCAGTGGCTCGCGAGCCGCGAGACGGAGTCGCTCCCGCCCGATCTCCTCGCCCACGCGCGTCTCGCCTCCATGCTGGGCTCGGAGTTCAGCACCGACGAGCTCGAGGGCGTCATGCAGGAGCTCGAGCGCGCGGGCGCCGCGCCCGACACGCAGCTCGACGCGAGCATCGGCGTGACCCGCCTCGCCGAGAGCGGGCTCCTCGTGCGTCACCGCGGCGGCCGCATCGGCTTCCGGCACTCGCTCCTGCGGGACTCGGTCTACCAGGCGGTCGCCCCCGCGCAGCGCGAGCTCATCCACCGCGCGGCCTACGATCACTTCAAGCGCCAGGATCGGCTGCCCGAAGCCACGCGCCTGCCGCAGATGGCGTTTCACGCCTCGCGCAGCGGCCTCAAGGAGGAGGCGGGTCGCCTCTACCTCGACCTCGCCAAGCGCATGCTCGCGCGGCACGCCTACCTCGACGCCGAGCTGCTCTACAAGAACGCGCTCGAGAACCTGCCCGAGACGGACGAGGAAGGCCAGATCGCGGCCTCGCGGGGACGGGCCCTCATGCGGTTCCGCCTGGGGCGCCACGAGGATGCCTCCAAGGACTTCGAGATCGCGCGCACGAGGGCGCACAAGGTGAGCGCGCGTCTCGCCGAGATCGAGCTCATGCTCGACCAGGCCATCGTGCTCGACTGGCTGAACCTGTGGAAGCAGT
>DATKFB010000021.1:0-3829 GCA_035544435.1 Polyangia bacterium | reverse complement strand
CTCTGCGCGCCCCCTGCGCCCCGTCGAGGAGCGCTTCGCCATCCGGCGCCTCGCGCTGCGCCGGCTCCTGGGCCTGGCCGGCACGCGCGTCACCGTGCGCTACCTCGACAACGCGGACCACCCTGGGCAGGTCGTGCTCGTGCGCGACGAGCCGATCGTCAAGCCCGTGCGCCTCGGCCACCTGCCGCCGCTTTACCCCGAGGTCCATGCGCGCCAGCAGGGCGATGTCGGCATCATCGCGTTCAACGTCTTTCTGCTCGAGCCCGTGCTCGTCGACATCAAGCGCGCCATCGACGGCTTCCGCGTGCGGGGCGTGCGCGCCCTCGTCCTCGATCTGCGCGGCAACCCCGGCGGCCAGGGCGCCATGGCGATCCCCATAGCGGCGCGGCTCGTGGACGCGCCGCTCACGCTTGGTAGCATTCAGTTCCGCGACTTCGGCCAGACGCTCGTGGCGCGCCCCGAGGCGGGCGTGACGCCCTTCCTTGGCCCGGTCGCGATCCTCACCGACGAGGGCACGGCCTCCGCCTCCGAGATCCTCGCGGCCGGGCTCCAGGAGGCGAAGCGCGCCTTCGTCGTCGGCGACTCGACGCTTGGCGCGGTGCTGCCCTCGGTGATCGAGGCGCTGCCGGGCGGCGCGGTCATGCAGTACGTTGTCGCGGACTTCAAGACGCCCAAGGGCGTGCTGCTCGAGGGGCGCGGCGTCCAGCCCGACAAGCGCGTGCTCGAGACGCGCGCGGGCCTGCGCACGGGGCGCGATCCGGTCCTTGACGCGGCCCTGGTGGCCATCAGAGCATCGCGGCCGCGATGAGACGCCTCGCGCTCTGCGGCCTCCTCTCCTGCCTGCTCACCTGCCCGCTCGCGCGCGCCGCCGTCGCGGCGTCGCCCGCGGCCGGCGCGCCGGGCACCGCTCCGGGCGCTCGGACCGTGGATGCGATCTTGGCCGACGTCGTCAACGCCATGGGCAGCGAGGCGGCCTGGAAGGCCCACAAGACCTTGCGCATGAAGCTCGAGATGACGTTTCAGGGCATGGGTATCAGCGGCACAGGCGAGCGCTTCGCGACCAAGGACGACAAGGCGCTCACGGTCACCGATCTGCCGGGCATGGGGACCATCCGCGAGGGGTCTAACGGCAAGATCTGCTGGGCGCAGGACCCCATCAACGGACTGCGCGAGCTCGGCGGCGCCGAGGCCGAGCAGGCGCGCCTCGAGGCGGTCTGGAACCCGGAGCTGCGCATGAACGAGCTCTACAAGTCTATCGAGCTCAAGCCCGACGCGAACGGCGCCGGGCTCGAGTGCCTCGTGCTGACGCCGCACGACGCCCCGCCGGTAACGAACTGCTACGACCCCAAGACTCACCTTCAAGTATCACAGAAGGGAACGCGCGCGACCCCGCAAGGCGACACGCCTTTTTCGTCGACGCTTAAGGATTGGCGCGAGGTGGGCGGCATCAAGATGCCCTTCTCGGTGGACACGCAGGCCGGTCCCATCACGTTCACGGCGCGCCTCAGCGACGTGAAGTTCGACCAGGCCCTGTCGGACGCGATGTTCGAGCCTCCGGGCGCCGCCGACGCCGCGGGGGCCACCAACGGCACGGCCGCCAAAGGCAAGGGCAAGGCGAAGACCAAGGCGAAGGTCCACGCCGCGCCCGCGCAGCAGAAGCCCTGAGGTCGCGCCGCCGATGTCTCGCAAGGTGATCCTCTGCCGCTGCGAGGACGTCACGCTCGCGGACGTCGAGCACGCCGTCGCGGCCGGTTACGCCGACCTCGAGGAGATCAAGCGCTACACCGGCTTCGGCACCGGGCCCTGCCAGGGCAAGGAGTGCCTGCGAGAGGTCGCCCTCGCGATCGCGGCGGCCGGGGCGCGCTCGCCCGAAACCATCGCGCCCTTCACGACGCGCCCTCCGCTCGTGCCCACGGAGCTCGGCCTGCTCGCGGGGCGCGCCGCGCCCGGCAAGCGCCGCGCAGGCAAGTAGCCGGGGCAACGAGGACGACGGACGCGACGATGGCGGAGCAGGTCACGAAGAGCCGGCCGACGGGCGCCCCCCTGCCTGCCAACGCCGAGATCGCGGTCATCGGCGCGGGCGTCATGGGCCTCGCGCTCGCGTACAACCTGGCGCTCCTCGGCGTCGAGCGCGTCGTCGTGCTCGACGCCCACTACCTCGCGTGGGGCGCCTCGGGGCGCAACGGCGGGGGCGTGCGCCAACAGTGGTCGACCGAGATGAACATCCGCCTCATGCAGGAGTCGGTGGAGCTGTGCGCCGGGTTCGCGCGCGAGCTCGGCATCAACGTGTGGATGCGCCGGGGCGGCTACCTGTTCCTCGCGCGCACGGCGGCGGCCCGCGCGCGCCTCGAGAAGAACGTCGCCCTGCAGAACCGCTGCGACGTGCCCACGCGTCTCGTGAGCCCCGAGGACGCGCGCGCCATCGTGCCCGAGCTCGACGTCGAGGGCTTCGAGGCCGCCTGCTACAACGCCACCGACGGCATCGTGTTCCCGTGGCCGTTCTTGTGGGGCTACGCGCGCGCAGCCGGCCGGCGCGGCGTCTCGATCCACACGGGCACGCCCGTGACAGCCATCGAAGGGGCGGCCGGCGCGTTTCGGCTGCACACCCCCAAGGGGATCTTGCGCGCGGCCCGCGTCGTGTGCGCCGCCGGCGCCTGGTCGCCAGAGGTCGCGCTTCTCGCCGACGTCGCGCTGCCCGACTGGCCCGTGCGCCACGAGATCCTCTCGACCGAGCCGCTCAAGCCCTTCCTCAAGCCCATGGTGTCGGTCATCGAGAGCGGGCTCTACTTCTCGCAATCGCTGCGCGGCGAGCTCGTGGGCGGCATCTCGATGCCCGAAGAGCGCGGCGGCGCGAGAGAGATCCGCCTCACCTCGAGCCTGGCCTTCCTGCAAACCATGGCGCGCGCCTTGACCGAGGTCATGCCCGTGCTCGCCGCCGTCAAGGTCGTGCGGCAGTGGGCCGGGCCCTACGACATGAGCCCCGACGGCAACCCCATCGTGGGCGAGGCGCCCGAGCGCCCGGCTTCTACGTCTGCTGCGGCTTCCAGGGCCACGGCTTCATGATGGCGCCCGTCGTCGCGCGCTACTACGCGCGCGCTCTCGCGGGCGAGACGCCGCACACCTTCTTCGAGGCCTGGCGCGCCGATCGCTTCACGCGCTCCGGCCCCGGTCCGGCCTCGGGCGGCGAGCGCGAAACCATGATCATCGGTTGAGGGTCGCCGGGCTACCCGCCCGGCTTCACGAGATTGGAATAAATGAGGGGGCCGAGGCTGTCGACCATCATCTTGCCCACGAAGCTCTCGAGGTTGCGGCGCTGGTCGGCGCTGTCGTAGACGAACTTGATGCCCATCCCCGGCTCGTGCCCGGGCGGCGCCTGCGGCGGCAGCGGCTCGCCCTCCTTGACGATCCAGCGCACTTCGCCGCGCAACGCGAGAGGCTCCGTCCGCGCGGGCAGCATGAGCTTGAAGAGGAACACTGTGCCGATGCCGAGAGGCTTGTCCGTCTTGATGAACGTCCCCCCCTTCGAGATGTTCTTCGTATAGTCATAGAAGAACGTGTTGAGCCGCTTGTATTCGACCTTGAGCTCGATGGGCGCGCGCGCCTCCCTTCGTCGGTCGTTCTCGGCGTCGGACATTGAGCGCGTCTCCCTGGGCTCCCCGAGCGCATGGCGCGCGGAAGGGCGAGTATGTCCATGGTAAGGGCCGCCGTGTCGGCCGTCAACGCGCGCGTCGGGAGGCGCTTCTGGGTGTGGGTGGCCCTGCTGGGTTTGCTGGCCATCGCCCTGGATTTCGTGCCGCTTTTCGACGTCCTCGGGTACGACTTTGCCTTC
>DATKFB010000020.1:0-6966 GCA_035544435.1 Polyangia bacterium | reverse complement strand
ACCTTGATGGGCATCCGTGCGAACTCGTCGATGCTCGCCGGGCTGCTGTTCATCGTGACGTCGTACTCGACCGCCCCGACGCGGATCGAACCGGCCGGCTCGATGAGGTTCGACTGGAGGATCGCCTGGACCACGTCGCGGGTGCCGAGGCCGTAGGCGCTCGCCCGGCCCGGGTCGACGTCGACGACCACCTCGCGCTGCTTGCCGCCGTACGGGGCGGGCGTGGCGAGGCCCGGGATCGTGAAGAGGCGAATCCGGACGAAGTTCAGGCCGTAGTCGAAGAGCTCCTGCTCGGTGCGCGTGCCGCTCGCGATGGTCATCTGCGCGACGGGCACGTTCGACGCGTTGAACTGGATGATCGCGGGCGGAGTCATCCCGGGGGGCATGACGCGGAGCGCGGACGACGACACGGCCGAGATCTGCGCGATCGCGCCGCCGATGTCGGTGCCTTGCTCGAAGTAGATCTTGAGCACGCCGATGCCGTCGATCGACTGGCTCTCGATGCGCGAGACGCCGTTGACGGTCGTCGAGTAGGCGCGCTCGCTGATGAGCACGACGCGGCGCTCCATGTCCTGCGCCGGCAAGCCGGGGTAGTTCCAGATGACGGCCACGACGGGGATGTCGATGGCCGGGAAGATGTCGACCACCATGCGGGTCATCGACAGGATCCCCATGACGAGGATGAGGAGGCACATAACGGCCACCGTGTAGGGGCGGCGCAGAGCGAGTCGGACGATCCACATCGCGACGGGACCTAGGACGCTCCGCCGTCGTCGTCACTCCCCTCGGTCGCGACGTGGCGCGCGCCGAGCCCGTGCTCTTCGAGCTTGGCGTAGAGGAGGGGGCGCCCGATGCCGAGGAGGCGCGCGGCCGCGGAGCGGTTGCCCTTGGCGCGCTCGAGGGCGCGCACGATGAAGCGGCGCTCGAGGCGCGCCGTCGCCGCGTGGAGCGACAGGTCGTCGTCGACGGCCGGCTCGGCGTCGGGCACCGCCCGGCCGAGCGGCGCCGGGAGGTTCACGACGTCGATGACCTCGCCGCCGCACAGGACGGCGGCGCGCTGCAAGACGTGGAAGAGCTCTCGCACGTTGCCGGGCCAGCCGTAGGAGAGCAGCTCCGCCATGGCGCCTTCGGACACGGCGCGCGCCGGCGTGCCGCGCAGCGCGTGCGAGACGAGCAGCGCGATGTCGCTCTTGCGCGCGCGCAGCGGCGGCAGCTCGATCTCGATGACCGCCAGCCGATAGTAGAGGTCCTCGCGCAGCGCGACGCCGGGCGCGCCCGGACGCACGGGCCGATTCGTCGCCGCCACGAGCCGCGCACCGCTCGTGAGGACCTCGTTGCCGCCCACGCGCTCGAAGGTGCCCTCCTGCACGGCGCGCAGCAGCTTGGTTTGCAGGGCCGCGTCGAGCTCGCCGATCTCGTCGAGGAAAAGCGTGCCGTCGCCGGCGCTCTCGAAGCGCCCGCTGCGCCGCGCGCTCGCGCCCGTGAAGGCGCCGCGCTCGTGGCCGAAGAGCTCGCTCTCGATGAGGGTGGCAGGCAGCGCCGCGAGGTTGACCGGCACGAACGGACGCGCGGCGCGTGGCGAGTAGCGGTGGATGGCGCGCGCGACGAGCTCCTTGCCCGTGCCCGTCTCGCCCGTGATGAGCACGGGCGCGTCGGACGCGGCGGCGCGTCCGATGAGCTTCCACACGGCCAGCATGGCTGCGCTCGTGCCCACGAGGTCGCCGGGCGCCTCGTCGGGAGCGGCGACGGGCGCCGCGGCCCGCGCGAGGGCGCGCTGCTTGACGGCCCGGTCGACGGCGGCGCGCAGCGTGGGCAGATCGAACGGCTTCGTGAGGTAGTCGAAGGCGCCGTCGCGCATGGCGCGGATCGTGCGCTCGCTGTCGCCGTACGCCGTCGTCACGATCACGGGGACGTCGCGCGCTGGGCCCGCGCGCAGCTCGCGCAGGAAATCGAGGCCGTCGCCGTCGCGCAGGCGAATGTCGAGGAGCAGGCAGTCGACGGGCGCGAGCGCCGCGCCCCCGCCGCGCGCGAACGCCTGGCGCGCCTCGGCCAGACCCGGCACGGCGAGGGCCTCGAGGCCCATCGAGACGATGACGTCGACGAGTCCCTGGCGCAGCCCGGCCTCGTCCTCGACGATGAGGACGCGGTTCACGCGCGCGCCTCGCGGGTCGGGGCCGCTTCGGGGCCGCCGTCGCGCGGCAGCATGAGCTCGAACCGCGTGACGTCGCCCTCGCGCGAGTAGGCCACCTCGCCGCCGTGCGCCTGCGCGATGGCGCGCGAGATCGCGAGACCGAGGCCCGTGCCATCCGCCTTCGTCGTGAAGAAGGGCTCGAAGAGCTCGCCGGCTTTCCCCTGCGGGAAGCCGCTGCCACGATCGAGGACGCGGAGACGCACCTGCTCGCGTTCGGCCCTGACCTCGACGGCGACGACGTCGCCGCCCGGCGAGGCCTCGATGGCGTTGCGCAGCAGGTTGTCGACGGCGCGCGCGAGCCGGTCGGCGTCGCCGGTTGCGACGGCGTCGCCGTCACCGCCATCCGAGACGTGCATCGTCACGCCGCGGAGCGCGGCCCAGGGCGCGAGCGCGTCGGCGCGTCGGCGCGCGAGCTGCGCGAGATCGAGCGGCGCGCGCGGCCCGAGCGCTCTGCCCGACACCGTCAGAAGGTCGGCCACGAGCCCGTCGAGGCGCGCGATCTCGGCCGAGGCGTGCGCGATCGCGCCCGTGACCGCGGCGGGCAGGGGCGACGCGCCGGACGCGACCGGCTCCGAGGCCGCCAGATCGAGCCGCAGCTTGATCGAGGCGAGCGGGTTGCGCACCTCGTGCGCGACCCCGGCCACCACGCGCCCGAGCGCCGCGAGGCGCTCCTGGCGCGCGAGATCGCGCCCGAGGCGCTCTTGCGCCTGGCGCGACTCGGTGAGGTTCCGCGCCAGCGTCGCGATGCCGTCGCCGATGTCCGCGAGCTCGCGCACGGGCGGCCGCGGCACGGGCGCCGTCAGGTCATTGGCGAGGGCGCGCGTCGCGTGTAGGAGCGCGCCCGCGCCACGCTTGAACGTCACGAGCGAGACCAGCGCGCTCAAGACGAGCAGCATCGCCGAGATCGTGAGCGCGACCACGAGCACGCGCCAGCTCTGCAGGTAAGGGGACGGGCCGACCTTGTGCGCGACCCAGGCCAGCCGGCCGCCGGCCGCGGGCGCGACCCGCTCGACGAGCCGACCGCCCGCGATCGGCACGTCGTCGTAGACGGCGGTCCGCTCGCGCCGCGCGCGCTCCGCCAGCGCGACCAGCGGCGCGGCCCACGGCGCGGGCACGCGCGCCGCGATCTCGGCGGGCTCGCGCGCGAGATCCCCCCGGATACCGATGATGTTCGGTGGAGGCGCCTCGAGGCCGGACGGGGTGGAACCTAGGCGAGCCAGCTCCTCGGCCGTCGACTCGCGTGCGTGCGACAGGCGCAGGGACTGGCTCGCGGCCACCGCCCGATAGAGCGCGACGACGGCCAGTCCGGAGGTCAGGACCCCTAGGACGGCCACGGTCAAGAGACCCTGGCGGATGGGCGGGCGCAGGCGCATTCGACGGTCTTTTAGCAAGACGGGGTCCGAACGTCATACCGCGCCCCACGGCCGCTGTCCCCACCTCCTGATGCACCCCCGGCGGACAAGTGTCGTTTTTTAGGACACTTCGGGCCAGTAAGTACGCAGATTTAGCGGTGCAGGGGCTGGCCTGCTTGTTGCGCAGGTGCCACTGTCTTTCGCCATGGCAACGATCCTTCACCTTTCCGTGACGGCAGCGGCCCTGGTCGCCCAGCTGTCCCCCGCCGATGGCCCGGAGAGCCGCCCCGTCGACGTGTCCGCCGGCCCGGCCCTCTCGCTCGCGCAGGCCGAGCAGAACGCCCTTCGCTATCAGCCGGCCGTGCGTCAAGCGGAAGGACAGACCGAGGCGGCCGGCGGACGCGTCGAGGAGGCACGCGCGGGATACCTGCCGCAGGTCATTGGGACCGGCACCTACGAGCGGACGACGGCCAACTTCGTGTCACGTCCAGGCACGCTGCCGAACAACATCATGACCATCAATGGGATGCCCATCACGACGATGACGGCTCCCTCGATAGGCTGGGCCCCCTCGTACACGCTCTATAGCTTCGGCATTACCGGCTCGCAGCTCATCTACGACTTCAATGCGACGACTGACCGCTGGCGGGCGGCGGCTGCGAACCGAGACGCGGCCCAGTCGAGCGAGCGCGTCGCCAGGCTGCAAGCGCTCCTCAACGTGCGCCGCGCCTACTTCACGGCGCGGGCGCAGCGCGATCTGGCACGCGTGGCGGAGGAAGCGGTCGCGAATCAGCAGAAGCACCTCGATCAGATCGTCGAGATGGTGCGCGCGGGGATGAAGTCACAGATCGATCTCGCGACGCAGCGGACGGCCCTCGCGAACTCGCGCGTCCAGGCGGTCATCGCGGAGAACACCTACGCCGCGGATCTCGCCTTGCTGAATCAGACCATGGGCTTGCCGAGCGAGAGCGCGTTCGAGCTGACGGACACCGAGATGCGGGCCGTGCCGGGCGAGGACGACGACGAACGGCGGATGATCGACGGTGCGATCAAGGCCCGGCCCGAAGTCGCGTCCGCCGACCAGCAGCGCCGCGCTCAGGAGCTCGTCGTGAGCTCCGATCGCGGCGGCTTCGGGCCTGCCCTCTCTGCGATCGGCAGCGTCACCGACGTTGGGACGGGTTGGGATAGGCTGACGCCGAACTGGTTCGTCGGCGCTTCCCTGAGCTGGGCCATCCTGCAGGGCGGGCTCACGATGGGACAGGTTCACGAGGCGAAAGGGACGCTGGCCGCGCTCGCGGCGCAGGCGGACTCGGTGCGGCTCCAGGTGAGCATCGACGTCGTGCAAGGGCGGCTGGCCGTCCGTGCGGCGAAGTCCAGCATCGACGGCGCCGAGGAGGCCCTTACGAACGCGCGCGAGCAGCTGCGCCTCGCCGAGGCGCGCTACCAGACGGGGCAAGGCAGCATCATCGAGCTCGCCGACGCGCAGGTAGCGTACACGACGGCGGAGGCCCAGGATGTGTCGGCGCGTTACAGCCTCGCGTCGGCCCGGGCGCAGCTGCTGACGGCGATGGGTGGCGGCAGATGAGTCGCCCGGGACGATGGGGGCTGGGTCTGGGCCTCGGCGCCGCCGTCGTGGTCTTTCTCGTGGCGCGCGCGCACCTGCACGGCACGAACAAGGGCCTCGGCGCCGAGCCGGGCGGGGAGAGCGCCCACGCGGAAGGCGCGCGGGGCAGCGGGCGTCCGGGCGGCGGCGCCGATCGGCCCGTGCCGGTCCTGCTCGCCCGCGCGGCGAAGCTCGACGTGCCCATCACGCTCGAGGGGCTCGGGTCCGTGACGGCGTACAAGACCGTCAACGTGCGCGCGCAGGTGGACGGGCGGCTCGACAAGATCGTGTTCCGCGAGGGTCAGGCCGTCAAGCGCGGCGAGGTCCTCGCCGAGATCGATCCGCGGCCATTCCAGATCCTGCTGCATCAGGGCCAGGCGGCGCTCGCGCGCGACGAAGGGCAGCTTCACGGCGCCGAGCGCGACCTCGACAGGTATCAAGCGGTCGTCACGAAGCAGCTCATTCCGCAGCAGCAGGTCGACGACCAGCGCGCGACCGTCGAGCAGCTGCGGGGCGCCACCCAGGGCGACGAGGCGCAGATCGAGAACGCCCGCCTGCAGCTCGACTACGCGCGCATCAAGTCGCCCATCGACGGCGTCACCGGCGTGCGCCAGGTCGACCCGGGCAACATCGTCCACGCCGCCGACGCCACCGGTATCGTCGTCGTCACGCAGCTCGATCCCATCGCCGTGCTCTTCACGCTCCCCGAGGACGACCTGCCGCGCGTCGCCGCGGCACAGGCGGCGGGCCCGCTCGACGTCGCGGCGCTGCCGCGCGACGGCACGCAGGCGCTCGCGACGGGCAAGCTCGAGGTCGTCGACAACCAGATCAACACGGCCACGGCCACCATCCGCTGCAAGGCGATCTTCCCCAACCCCCGACACGTGCTCTGGCCCAACCAGTTCGTCAGGGCGCGGCTCCAACTGGCGCTGCGCAAGGGCGCGCTCGTCGTGCCGGCCGTGGCGGTCCAGCACGGGCCCCAAGGCACCTTCGTCTACGTCGTGGGCGCGGACGAGATGGCGCAGAGCCGCCCCGTGACGGTCGACGTGCTCGAAGGCGACCAGGCCCTCGTCGGCAAGGGGCTCGCGCCGGGAGAGATGGTCGTCATCGAGGGACAAAACCAGCTGCGCCCGGGCGCCAAGACCGTCGCACGCGCCGGCGCGCACCCATGAGCATCTCGGCGCCGTTCATCAAGCGTCCCGTGGGGACGGCGCTGCTCATGGTGGGCGTGCTCATCGGCGGGATCGTCGGGTACCGGCAGCTCCCCGTGTCGGCGCTGCCGCAGGTCGACTATCCGACGATCGTCGTGTCGACGCTGCTGCCGGGCGCGAGCGCCGACACGATGGTCTCGGCCGTCACGACGCCGCTCGAGCGCCAGCTCGGGCAGATCCCGTCGCTGGCGCAGCTCACGTCGGTGTCGAGCGCGGCCAGCTCGCAGATCACGCTGCAGTTCAACCTCGACCGCAACATCGACGCCGCCGAGCAGGACGTGCAGGCGGCCATCAACGCCGCCTCCAACCTGTTGCCGCGCACGCTGCCGACGCCGCCCACGTATAGCAAGAGCAACCCGGCGGATGTCCCCGTGATCTCGTTCAGCGTCAGCTCGGACACGGTGCCGCTGTCGCAGGTCGACGACTACGCGGACTCGATATTCGCGCAGAAGCTCTCGCAGGTCTCGGGCGTCGGGCTCGTGACGCTCAACGGGGGCCAGCGCCCGGCCGTGCGCGTGCAGGTCGATCCGGAGGCGCTCGCGGGGCGCGGCTTGTCGCTCGAGGACGTGCGCACGGTGCTCGCGGCCGCGAACGTCAACCAGCCGAAGG
>DATKFB010000019.1:0-4923 GCA_035544435.1 Polyangia bacterium | reverse complement strand
AGCAAATAACCATGTCCATCTTTTCGAAGAAACCGCTGACGATTCCGTCGACGGCGGACGCGCTGCCTGGGCGCGCGGAGCGCATGCCGATTCCCGACCTGCACTTCGTGAACAGGCACCGGATTGCCGCGCCGTTCCCGGACGGTCTCGAGCGCGCCATCTTCGGGATGGGCTGCTTCTGGGGCGCGGAGAAGAAGTTCTGGCAGCAGGACGGCGTCTTCTCGACGGCCGTCGGTTATGCGGGGGGCACGACGCCGAACCCGACGTATCGTGAGGTCTGCTCGGGGCTCACGGGCCACGCCGAGGTCGTGCAGGTCGTCTTCGACCCGCGCGTCGTGAGTTACGACGACCTCCTCAAGGTCTTCTGGGAGAACCACGATCCGACGCAGGGCATGCGGCAGGGCAACGATCAGGGCACGCAGTACCGCTCGGCGATCTACACGCACGACGACGAGCAGCGCGCCGCGGCCCTCGCCTCACGTGACGCTTACGCGCGGGCGCTCGCGGCAGAGGGTCACGGCGCCATCACGACCGAGATCGCGCCCGCGCCCGAGTTTTACTTCGCCGAGGATGACCACCAGCAGTATCTCGCGAAGAATCCCGAAGGCTATTGCGGCCTGGGCGGCACGGGCGTGAGCTGTCCCGTGGGCGCCGCTCGCAAGCTGGCCCCGACCTAGCTGGCGTCTCTTGGCCGGCGTCCTCGCAGCGGGCAAGGCGGCCATCCGCCGTTTCTACCGCCCGTTCATCCTTATCCAGCTCGTCGCCGTCGCGCTCGTCGTCGCCTATCACGTCAGCGCGCGCGTGCGCGAGGTGTGCGCGGCGCTGGCCGCGTGGAAGACGGCCGGTGGCCTGCCGCTCGCGGCGGCGACGGCGGCGTTCGCGGGCGGCGTCTTGCCCGAGCTCGCCAAGCTCGTCACGCAACGGCCCGGCCTGAGGGGACGCCCCCCCGTGCGCGGGCGCGGCGGCGAGATCGTCTTTAACATCGCGTTCTTCGCCTTCAACGGCGTCGTCATCGACGGGCTCTATCGCTTCGAGGCAGTCATCATCGGGTCCGACGCGCGCGCCTCGACCATTGCCGCCAAGGTGGCGTTCGATCAGTTCGTCTTCACGCCGCCGTGGATCTGCGTCATCACGCTGCTCTACCTGTGGCGCGCGCGCGGCTTCTCGTGGGCCGCGGTGCGACCGGCCTTCGGGCAGGGCTTCGGCAGCTTCTGCCGCGCGCGCGTTCTGCCGCTGCTGATCCCCGATTGGTTCTTTTGGATCCCCGTCGTGACCGTCGTCTACGCGTTCCCGACGCCCTTGCAGTACCTGCTCTTCGTGTTGGCGCTGGCGGCGTGGAGCCTCATCCTCGTCGTCATCGCGGGCGGCGAGCCGCCGGGATCGGGTACTCTCGAAGCGTGAGCCTGCTGGTTCGCGACGAGGTACCGCTGGCGCCGCTGACGACGCTCGAGCTCGGCGGCCGCGCGCGCCACCTCGTCGAGGCCGCCGACGACACCGCCGTGCTGGAGGCGCTGCGCTGGGCGGAGGCGCGCGGCCTTTCCGCGTTCGTGCTCGGCGGCGGCTCGAACGTCGTCGTCGCCGACCGCGGCTACGACGGGCTCGTCATCCGCGTGACCTCGCGCGGGCGCGTCTACTTCCCCGCGGGCGATGAGGTGCGCCTCACGGCGGCCGCGGGCGAGCCGTGGGATGCGCTCGTCGCCGAGACGGTGGCGCGCGGTTTGGCGGGACTCGAATGCCTGTCGGGCATTCCGGGCCTCGCGGGCGCCACGCCCATCCAGAACGTGGGCGCTTACGGCCAGGATGTGGCCGAGACGATCCGCGCCGTGCGCGCCGTCGATCGCCGCGACGGCGCGATCGTCGAGCTGCCGCCCGCGGCATGCGCCTTCGGCTACCGTGACAGCGCTTTCCGGCGCGCGCCCGCGCGCTACGTCGTGCTCGGCGTGACCTTCGGCCTGCGTCCCGGCGGGCCGCCGACGCTGCGCTACCCCGAGCTCGCCCAGGCGCTCGGTCGCGCCGGGCCCGCCACGCTCGGCGCCACGCGTGACGCCGTGCTCGCTTTGCGCCGGCGCAAGTCCATGGTCATCGACGCCGCCGACCCCAATCGCCGCAGCGTCGGCTCTTTCTTCACGAACCCCATCGTCGCGGCGGACGTCGCCGAGCGCCTCGCGGCGCGCGCCGCTGCCGACGGCGTCGTCGCGACGGCGGCCGACGTGCCGCGCTGGCCCGCGGGGCCCGGCCGCGTGAAGCTCTCCGCGGGCTGGCTCATCGAGCAGGCCGGCGTCGCGAAAGGATTTCGCCACGGCGCCGTCGGCGTGTCGACGCGGCACGCGCTCGCCCTCGTCCACCACGGCGGCGGCACGACGGACGCCCTCGTCGCGGTCGCGCGGCAGGTGCGCGACGCCGTCGCCGCGCGCTTCGGCGTGACGCTCTTCCCGGAGCCGAGCTTCGTGGGCGAGGCGTGGGACGCCGGGCCCGCGCCGCCGACGGCCTGAGTCGCCGGCCGCGCCCCTACTCGTTGGCGGGCATGATGATGACGAACGCGTTGCCGGGGTTCGAGCCGGCGATGTGCGACCCCCACGTGCGCGTGTCGGCCGCGGGCGGGACGACGTCCCACATCGTGACCACGGCCCCGAATGCCCCGCCGTCCATCGGCCTCGGCACCATCAAGAAGATGCCGCTCGCGGCTGTCGTCGTGCCGGCGCCCGAGAAGGTCGCGTTCGGGTAGATGACGTCGAAGTTGCCCGTGGCGGACACTGTCGCGCCCGCGACGCCGGCCGGCATGGGGCCCTCGCTCAGCTTGCCGACGACGTGTCCGATGAGGAAGCCGCGCGCCTCGAGATCGCCCGGCGCGAGCGTGATCTTGAGGACCTGCCCCACGAATTGTCCAAGCGCAGCCTCGAGGTCGCGGCTCACGGCGAAGGCGCGGCGATCGACGATGGGCGCGGGCGCCGCGCGGACGGCGTCGAGGTCGGCGGCCGTGCCCATGCCCGTGCCCGTCTTCACCCAGAGGCGCGCCGTGCCCGTGCGCGTGTCCTCGAGCGTGCCCACGAGGCCAATTGTGAGCATCGTGATGTCGACGCCCGCGAGGGTCCACTTGCACCCCGTCGTGGCGTCGCAGTTGCCGGCGGACGTATCGAGCGCCATCGAGCCGAGCGGCGTCGCGTTCGGGTTCAGGATTACCTCGGTCGGATTGACGATCGCGACCTTGAGCATGCTGAAGTCTTCGTTTTTCATGAGCAGCGCCTGGTTGAGCGGGTGCGGCGCGGCCGTGCCCGAGATCGAGACGTGGACGGTCCCGTTCGAGCCGGCGGTGCCCGTCGGTGCAGCGCCCGCGGCGCCGCCGGTTCCCGTGGCGCCCGCGCCGCCCGTCGCATCCTGAGGCTTGAGCTTTCCGCAGGCGCCGGCGACGGCGAGGGCCGGAAGGAAGGTCGCCACCAGGATCGCGGTCGAGCGGGGTTCGCGCATGAGGGCAAGCTAGAGATCCACCGTCTCTGCGTCAAGGGCCGAGCCGGCGTCTCGAGGGCCGCGGGGGCCTCAAGGGCCGAGCGCGAGGCGCAGCGAGGCGGACAGCACGTCGAGCGAGGCGTCATAGGAGCCGTTTCCGACGACGGTGGGCGCAGGGTCGGTGCAGCCAGGTGTGAGACACGGCGTCACCACCTGCTGGATGGCGCTCGCCGTCACCGTGCGCGCCGGCAGGAAGTGGTGCGCGTATGCCACGTCGAGCGTGACCGATGTGCGCGGGATCGCGAGCGACGCGCCGAGGGCGACGACGTCGCGTTGCCAGTTCGGGAAGTCGACGCTCGTGCTCGCGAACGGAACGGCGGACGTTTCGTGCAGGTAGCCGGCCCGCACGGTGAGGCGCTCCGGCACGAGCTCGTGCTCGCCGCCGAGGCGCACGCTGAACGCGTCGTCGAAGTTCTTTTGGAAGACGATGTCGGGCAGCGGCTTGCTCGTGCCCAGGTTGTCGCTCGCGATCACGATCCCGCGCGGCAAGAGCGCGATCGACCGCAGCGCCGACCACCGCTCGTAGACGACGTCCCCCTCGACGAGCCAGCGCGGGCGCGGCCGCACGAGCACGCCCGCGCGCACGACGTCGGGCAGGGGCAGCGTGAACCCGGTGGCGGTCCCGATTTGGTGCGCGCCGATCGCGCGCGCGGCGGCAGGCAGGTCGGTCGTGAGCGAGCCGGAGGCGTCGAAGGTGAAGCCTCGCCGGTAGCTGACGCCCACGGAGACGCGCTCCGTGGGTCGGCCCGTGACGCCCAGGATGGCCGTCGGGATGAACCCGCTCGTGACGTCGACGTGCGCGAGCGCGTCGGCCGCGGGATCCGTGCCCGGGCTGTCGCCGCTCCACACGGCCTGGTTGAAGCGCGCCGAGCCCTTGACGAGCTGGAACGTGACGCCGGCGGCGAGCCATCGGTTGAACGCCGCCGCCACGGCCGCCGACCAGTAGACGATCTGCGTATCGGTGGAAATCAGCGCGTAGCGCTGCGCGCCCGCCGCCGGATACTGGAGCTTGCCGATGGCCGATGGTCCCGCGACGCCCGCCGCGAATGTCAGGCCCGCGAGGGGCCCGGTCCGCCCCAGGCCCAGGCTCACGACGGCGGCCGGCGCCAGGAACGGCGGCGCGCCGTTGGAGACGGCCGGCTCTCCGCCGGCGGGCGTGAACGTCAGGCGTTGCCACGCGAGGTTCGCGTCGAGCGTGGCGCGCAGCCCATCTTGCCCGCCGAAGCCCGCCGGGTTGTAGATGAGCGCCAGTCCCCCGTCGGGGTCGGCGGCGTACGCGCCGCCCCGACCGAGCGCGAGGGTCCCGACGTCCGGATGCTCGACGCCCGCGGCGCGCACGGCGTGCGCGCCGGACGCCACGGTCGCCGCCCACGCGACGGCGAGAGGAAAGCCGAAAACGTTTCTCGAGAGGGGCCTACG
>DATKFB010000018.1:0-2453 GCA_035544435.1 Polyangia bacterium | reverse complement strand
GAGGGCGCCGTCATCATCGTCAACGTCTCGGGCCGCGGTGACAAGGACATGAACACGATCGCGAAGCGGCTCGGCGTGACACTGTGAGCCGCCTGCCGCAAGTGTTCGCGCGCGCCCAGAAGGCGGGGCGCAAGGTGCTCGTGATCTACTTGACGGCGGGCGACCCGGACTACGAGACGAGCGCGCGCCTCATCGGCGCCGCCATCGACGCGGGCGCCGACATCGTGGAGGTGGGCGTGCCCTGGAGCGATCCTTCAGCGGACGGGCCCGCCATCCAGGCGGCCATGCACCGCGCGCTCGCCGCGGGCGGTGGGCTCGGCCGCGCGCTCGCGCTCACGCGCGCCGTGCGCGAGGCCCACCCCGAGGCCGGCCTCGTGCTCTTCGGTTACGCCAACCCCATCGTCGTCATGGGCGCCGAGGTGTTCGCGCTCAAGGCACGCGACGCGGGCGCCGACGCCGTCCTCTGCGTCGACTACCCGCCCGACGAGGACTCGCGTCTCACTTTAGCGTTGGCCCGCCAGGGGCTCGATTTCATTCCGCTCCTCGCCCCCACCTCGACGGCCCCGCGCATCGCCGCCGCGGCGGCCGCCGCGGGCGGCTTCATCTACTACGTGTCGCTCACAGGCATCACGGGCACGGCGCTCGCCGACGTCTCCGAGCCGCGCGCGCAGGTGGCCGCCATCCGCAAGGCCACGGCCGATCGGCTGCCTGTCGTCGTCGGCTTCGGCATCCGCACGCCCTCAGCCGCGCGCGAGGTCGCGACCTTCGCCGACGGCGTCGTCGTCGGCAGCGCCGCCGTCGACGTCGTCCGCAAGGCCGTCGAGGCCAAGCGCGACCCGGTGCCCGAGCTCGCGACGTTCGTGAGGTCGCTCAGGGCCGCTGTCTAGCTCTTCGGTTCGTCCTGCTTGGGCTCTACGCCCACCTTGCCGACGCGCGTGCGCAGCTCGACGACGGTGCCGGCGCCGAGCTCGGCGTTCAGCTTCGCGACGATCTCGCCGCGCATGAGCGTGACCTCGTGCGCGAGCGCGGAGCTCGTGACGCGCACGAAGAGGGTCGTGCCCGCCATGCGCTCGGGCGCCGTGCGGGAGCGCAGCAGGTCACCCACGACGCGGGCATAGCAGTCGAACACGCGGAACTCGAGCGCGCGCCCCTGACCGCCGAGACGCGCCAGCACCTGTCCCATGAGGTCGCCGGTCGTCTGCGGCGGGCCGAGGTGCTCGCGGTGCTTGGGTCGCCACGGCTTCCACGGCTTGTCGTACTTGCGCTCGGGCGGCTGCGGCTTGGCCTTCACGAAGCCCAAAGCATACCGACGAGGCGCGCGGCGCGGGGAACTAAGACACGCGCCGTGCGCTATGCTCGCGCCATGCCGCGCCAGACCATCACGAGCCTCGATGCCCCGAAAGCCATCGGTCCCTACGCTCAGGGCGTGAGCGCCACGGGCCGCCTCGTTTTCTGCTCCGGTCAGATCCCCCTCGATCCCGCCACGGGCGAGATCGTCGGCGCGGGGGACGTGCGCGAGCAAACGGAGCGCGTGATGCTGAACCTCGCCGCCGTGCTGGTCGCCGCGGGCGCGTCGTTCGCCCACGTGGCGAAGACGACGATCTTCCTCACCGACCTGCAGGACTTCGCCGCCGTCAACGAGGTGTACGCGAAGCACGTCGGCGCAAGCCCACCGGCGCGCGCGACCGTCCAGGTGGCCGGCTTGCCGCGCGGCGCGTCCGTCGAGATCGAAGCGATCGCGGTCGTGGACTGACCGAGCGGCCGCTGAGCTGGACCTAACCGGCCTTGGTGACCAAGCCGGAGCGGAGGCAGCGCGTGCAGACTCGGATGTGCGTGTTCGTGCCGTCGACCTTGGCGTGAACGCGGCGCAGGTTGGCGCGCTGGGTGCTGCGGGTCTTGATGTTCGAGTGGCTGACGTTGTTAGCGACCCGTCGCTGCTTGCTGCATATGGCGCACTGGGCTGGCATAAATTTCCTCCGGAAGGGCGGTACCTTTAGCATCCAGCCATGGAATTCGCAAGCCAGCGGACCCTCTTGCTCGCCGTGCTTGCCGGCCTGGCCCTCCCCCTGACGGCGGGCGCCTGCCGCCGCCGGGAACGCCGGATCGACGCGGCCCGGCCCGCAACGCCCGTCGCCTCGGCATTCTCCGTCGCCGGCCGCGTCACGGACGAGGTGGACCGCGCCGTCCCGGGCGCGCGGGTGCTGGCCTTCGGCCCCTTGCAGGACGCCGCGCCCCCCGCGCGGCGAGAGTCGCGCTCGGACCAGAGGGGGCGTTTCACGTTCGAGGGCCTGCCCCGGGGTCGGTACACCTTGCTCATCGAGGCCGTGGGCCTCGCGTCGATCGAGCCGCCCGCCGTCGAGGTGCCGGGCGCCGCGCCCGTCATCCGGCTCTCGGGGCAGGGGCGCTCGCTGTCGGGCGGCGTGTTCGCCGCCGGCCGCCCCGAGGAGGGCGCG
>DATKFB010000017.1:0-15754 GCA_035544435.1 Polyangia bacterium | reverse complement strand
GGCGGCGCTCGGGCGTGCGCACGACTTCCTGCGCGGGTTCCCGGCGGCACGCGTCCTCGTCGTCGCCGTCGAGCTGCCGAGCCTGAGCCTGCAGCGCCACGACCTGTCGCCCGCGAATCTGGTGTCGACGGCGCTTTTCGGCGACGGCGCCGCCGCCGCCGTGCTCGCGGGCGCCGACGCGGCGACGCGCGCCGGCAAGGCGCCCAGGCTACGCGTCCTCGAGACGCTCTCCCACATCTTCCCCGGCACGACGAGCGCGCTCGGCTTCGAGCTGCGCGACGACGGCTTCCACTCGATCCTGTCGAAGGATGTGCCGGCGCTGCTCAAGACGGAGATCGCGGCGCTCGCGCGCGCTCTCGCGAGCCGCCGCGGCCTCGCCCGCAACGATCTGTCGTTCTTCGTGCTGCACCCGGGCGGCCGGAGAATCCTGGGCGTCGTCGAGGAGGAGCTGCGCCTCACGCGCGAAGACACTCAGCTGTCGTGGGAGATCCTGCGCGACTTCGGCAATCAATCGAGCGCCTCCGTTCTGTTCGTGCTCGACCGGCACCTCGCCGAGCGACCGCCCGCAGCGGGCGCTCGCGGCCTGCTCGCGGCCTTCGGACCCGGGCTCGCCGTCGACTTGTTGCTCCTCGAGGCCGCCTGACGATGCCGGCTTCGACCTTCGCGTTCCTCGTGCTGCTGGCGGCCGTGGGCCTCGGCCGCTTGCTCGAGATGCGCCTGTCTCGCCGTCACCAGCGCTCCCTCGCGGCGCTCGGCGCGCAGCCCGCAGCCGACCCAATCTTCCCCGCAATGGTGGCGCTGCACGCGGGCGTCCTCGTGGCGAGCGCGCTCGAGGTCGTCTGGCTCCACCGACCGTTCACGCCCGCCGTCGGCGTTCCGGCCCTCGTGGCCTTCGCGCTCGCGAACGGTCTGCGCTGGTGGGTAATCGCGACGCTGGGCCCACACTGGAACGTGCGCGTCGTGAGCTCGCTCACGCTCGGCGTAGTCACGGCGGGCCCGTACCGGTTCGTTCGCCACCCGAACTACGTCGCCGTGTTCGTCGAGCTGCTCGCGCTGCCGCTCGTCCATGGCGCCTGGGTGACGGCGCTCGTCGGCGGCGCCCTGCACGCCGTCGTGCTGCGGCGCCGCGTCGCCGCCGAGGAGGCCGTGCTCGCCGCCGACGCCGCCTACGGTGACGCCATGGGGAGAAAGCCGCGCTTCGTTCCACGCCTCGGGCGCCCGCGCGCGGGAGCCGCCACGTGGCCGACGTCCTGATCGCGGGCGCGGGACCGGCGGGCGCCACGCTCGCGATCATGCTGGGCCGCGCCGGCCTCTCGGTCGACGTCTACGACACGCACCGCTTCCCGCGCGAGAAGCCGTGCGGCGAGGGCCTCATGCCCTCGGGCGTGGCCGTGCTCGAGCGGCTTGGCCTGCGCGAGGCGGTCGGCGGACGTCGCGTCGCCGGCGTCCGCTACCACGGGTTCGGGCTCTCGGCAGAGAGCGCCTTCCCGGACGTCGACGGCGCGCCCGCGACGATGCTCGCGCAACGCCGCTTGCGGCTCGACGAGACGCTCGTCGCGGCGGCGCGCTCCACGCCCGGCGTGCGCGTCTTCGAAGACGCGTCCGTCGAGGGCGCCGCCGTCGAGGGCGGCCGCGCGGTCGGCCTTCGCGTGGGCGGAGAGCTGCGCCGCGGGGGCCTTGTCGTGGGCGCCGACGGTCTCGGCTCGCGCGTGCGCCGCTCCCTCGGCCTCGACGGGCGTGCCGGCCGCGCGACGCGCATGGGCATGCGCGCGCACTTCCGCCTCGCTGCAGGCCAGACGCCGCCCGAGCACCTCGAGATCTTCGTGGCCGCCGGGCACGAGCTCTACGCCGCCCCGCTGCCCGACGGCGAGCTGCTCGTGGCAGCGCTCTGCCGCGGACCGGAGCTCGGCGGCCAGCCGCGCGCCGCGCTCGCGCGCTGGATCGCCGAGACGCCGCACCTCGCCGCGCTGCTCGACGGCGCCGAGCCGCTGACCGACGTGGCCGGGCGCGCGACCGTCGCGGGCCGCGCGCGTGCCGGCTTCGCGCCGGGCGCCGTGCTGCTCGGTGACGCCGCGCGCGCCACCGATCCGCTCACGGCGGGCGGCCTCGCACACGCGCTCGTCACGGCCGAGCGGCTCGCGGCGCTCGTGCCGCGCGCGCTCGCCGACGGCGACGTCTGGCTGCGCCGGTTCGACGGAGAGCGCCGGCGCCTCCTGCGCGCGCCCGCCCTCCTCACGGACGGCCTGCTCGCCCTGGTGCAGCGCCCGACGCTCGCGCGCGGCACGCTGCGCGTCATGCGCGCGTGGCCCCGGCTCATGCGACGCCTGCTGGGAGTCGCGGCCGGGATATAGTGCCGCCCATGGCCCGGCCCTGGTTCCTCTTCGCCCCCGGCGCGGGTGCCCCCTCCTCGTCACCTTGGATGCGGCGTTGGCGCGACTATCTACGCACGCTCGGCGAGGTGACGTCGCTCGACTACCCGTACATGCTGGCGCGCCGCAAGATGCCCGATCGGATGCCCGCGCTCGTCGCCGCGCACCGCGAGGCCCTCGCGAAGGTGCGCGCCGAGGCCGGGGGCGCGCCCGTCTTCCTCGCGGGCAAGTCCATGGGCTCGCGCGTGGGCTGCCACCTCTCCCTCGAGGAGCGGGTGGCCGGGCTCGTCTGCATCGGCTACCCGCTCGTCTCCGGATCGAGCGGCGCCCTGCGCGACGAGGTCCTCGTCGCGCTCCGCACGCCGATCCTGTTCGTGCAAGGCACGCACGACTCGCTCTGCCCCATCCCGCGGCTCGAAGACGTCCGCGCGCGCATGACCGCTCCGAACTGGCTCTACACGGTGCAGGACGCCAATCATTCCCTCGAGCTGCCGAGCGTCAAGCACACGCCGGCGCTCCAAAAAGACGTCGAGATCTCCGCCCTCGAGGCCATCCGCCGTTTCTTGGAAGACTTGAAGAAAGCGCCCCGGAGACCCGTCTGACCGTCATGCATCCCCTGCGTCTCGGCCTGCTCGGCCGCCCCACCCTCGGGCCCCTCCCCTCCCTGGTCACCTTCGCGCTGATCATCGGCGCCGTGCCGGTCGCGCGCGCCGAGGGGGGCTTCCGCTGCGGCAGCCGCCTGGTCCGCAACGGCGAGACCGAGGACGACGTCGCCAGCAAGTGCGGCGATCCCGACGCCGTGCGGACCTGGACCGAGGTGCGCACCGAGTCCGTCTGGGAGGGCGGCCGCAAGATCGAGCGCTCGACCCCCATCGAGTACTCCGAATGGAAATACGACTTCGGTCGCGATCGCTTGCAGCGCTACATCACCTTCGTCGAGGGCCGCCTCACGGCCGTACGCACCGGCGAGTACGGCCGCAAGTAGTCGCCTTGCTCAGTAGCGCAGCTCGGCCGTGAGGGCCGCGGTGAGATCGACGGCCGCGGTCACGATCAAGAGGGCGACGGACCAGAAGGCGAGGCTCTCCCAGCTGTCGCGCTCGCGCCAGGCGCCGCCGGCCATGCGGATGACCTGCCAGGCGGCGAGCGGCGACGTCGTGGAGGCGGCGATGGCGAGGCGGGGCGGCAGGCCGAGCGAGACCCACAGGGGCAGCGTCAGATAGGCCGCCGAGACGACGGCGACGTAGAGGCGCGCGGCCCAGGCGCCGCCGAGGAGCACGACGAGGGTGTGCTTGCCCGTGGCGAGGTCGCCCGCGGCGTCGGGGAACTCGATGGCGAGCAGCATGACAAACTGGAACGCGCAGAGCGGCAGCACGGCAAGCGGCAAGAGCCGCCACGTCGTGCCCATCTGCAGGACGAACGCGAGCCACGGCACGAGGAACGTCACCATGACGGCGGTCGTGAGCTCGCCGAGGCCGTGCGCGCAGAGGCGCAGCGGCGGCGCGCTGTACGCCCACGACAGCGCGATCATGAGCAACACGGCGGGCGCGACCGAGCGCGGGAACGGCCCCGTCGCGAAGCGGGCGGCCGCGCCGAGGGCGACGGTCGTGAGCGCGAGCGCCGTGGCGAGCGCGAACCAGCGCGGGAGCCCGCCGTCGACGAGCACGCGGCTGCCGCCCGACCAGCGAGTGGGCGTCACATTCGCCCTGTCGGCCGCGACGTCGAAGTAGTCGTTCGAATAGTGCGTCGCGAGCTGGATCGCCGTCACGACGAGCTGGCCCCACGCGTAGCGCGGCCAATCGACGACGACGCCGGCGTACGCCGCGAGCGCGGCGCCGAGCGCGTACATCACGAAGCCGCCGCCGAGAAAGATGGGCCGCCCGAGCTTCACGAACGCTCTGACGCGCGAAAGAGCCGGCAAGGAATCGGTGCGGGCCATTGACGAGCTGGTAACATCGCTGGCACGGCTCGGCGCCGAGCGCAACCGACATCGTCACATCCGGTTTCTGTACATTGACAGCGACGGCGGTGGGTCCTACCTTCGAGCCCACTTGTCACGAACCTATCCAGACCTCCGCACCACCCCGGTCGTCTTCGGTATCGACGTCGGCTCGACCACGGTCAAGGCCGTCGTCGTCGACCCCGAGACTAAAGAGATCCTCTGGTCGGACTATCAGCGCCACCAAACGAAGCAGGCCGAGAAGGTGCTGGAGCTGCTGGTGCAGATCGGGCGCGACTTTCCGGCGCTGCCGCCCGGATCGATCCGCACCTTCATCACGGGCTCGGGCGCTGGGCCGCTCGCGGCGCCCATCGGCTCGAAGTTCGTGCAAGAGGTCAACGCCGTCACGCTGGCCGTCGAGAAGCTCCACCCGGACGTCGGCTCGGTCGTCGAGCTCGGCGGGCAGGACGCGAAGATCATCATCTTCAAAGAGGCCAAGGACGACAGCGGCAAGTCCACGGGCAAGACCGCCATCGCGTCGATGAACGACAAGTGCGCGTCCGGCACGGGCGCGACTATCGACAAGTGCTTCTTGAAGGTGGGCATGCCGTCCGAGGAGTCGGCGAAGCTGCACTTCGACGACAGCAAGCTGCACCACGTGGCCGCCAAGTGCGGCGTTTTCGCCGAGACCGACATCGTCAACCTCGTGAAGGCCTCGATCCCGTCGCCCGAGATCATGTGTTCGCTCGCGGACGCCATCGTCATGCAGAACCTGTCGGTGCTCACCCGCGGGAACACGCTGCGCCACAAGGTGCTGCTCCTCGGCGGGCCCAACGCCTACCTGCCCTTCTTGCAGGAGTGCTGGCGCAAGCGCATCCCGCAGACCTGGGCCGATCGCGGCTACGACTACCCGAAGGACGTGCCCATCGAGGAACTCATTCTCGTGCCCGAGAACGCCCAGTACTACGCCGCCTTCGGCGCCGTCATCTACGGGCTGCACGAGGAGGCGTCCGTGGGGCGCTACAGCGGCCTCGACGATCTCAACGCCTTCATCGCGGGCGGGCGCAAGTCGAAGCTCGGCGACACGGCGGGGCCGGCGCTCGCGCGCACGAGCGACGAGCTCGAGGCCTTCCGCGAGCAGTACCGCATCCCGAAGTTCGTGCCCGCGACGCTGACGCCCGGCACGAAGGTGCGCGCCGTCATCGGCATGGACGGCGGGTCGACCTCGTCGAAGGCCGTGCTCGTCGACGAGCAGAAGACGATCCTCAAGAAGGAGTACCAGCTCTCGAAGGGCAACCCCATCCAGGACGCCAAGGAGATCCTCGGGCGCCTGCGCCAGTGGGTGAGCGACCAGGGCTGCACGCTCGAGGTGCTGGGCTTCGGCGCGACCGGCTACGCCGCCGACGTGCTCGAGAAGACCGTGAAGTCCGACGTCAACATCGTCGAGACCGTCGCGCACATGATGTCGGCGACGACGTACTTCGGCGACGTCGACGTCGTCTGCGACATCGGCGGGCAGGACATCAAGGTCCTGTTCATGCAGAACGGCGACATCAAGAACTTCCGCCTGTCGAACCAGTGCTCGGCGGGCAACGGCATGCTCCTGCAGGCAATGGCCGACCAGTTCGGCGTCAAGATCACCGACTACGCCGACGTAGCGTTCGGCGCCGAGCTCTCGCCGAAATTCAGCTACGGCTGCGCCGTCTTCCTCGACAGCGACCGCGTGAATTTCCAGAAGGAGGGCTACTCGCGCGAGGAGCTTCTGGCTGGCCTCGCGCAGGTGCTGCCTAAAAATGTCTGGCAGTACGTCGTGCAGATCCCCAGGATGGCGGCGCTCGGCAAGAAGTACGTCCTGCAGGGCGGCACGCAGTACAACCTCGCGGCCGTCAAGGCGCAGGTCGACTACATCAAGGAGCGCGTGCCAGGCGCCGAGGTGTACGTTCACCCGCACTGCGGCGAGGCGGGCGCCATCGGCGCAGCCTTCGAGACCCTGCGCGTCGTCAAGCGGCGCGGGTCGTCGACCTTCGTCGGCCTCGATTCGGCGATCGGTATCGAGTACACCGCGAAGAACGACGAGGAGACGCGCTGCCACTTCTGCCCCAACCTGTGCGCGCGCACCTTCATCGACACTGTCACTCCGGCGGGCGATACGGCCCGCTACATCAGCGGCTTCTCGTGCGAGAAGGGCACGGTCGAGTCCGAAGAGGCGATGCTCGCGCTGTCGGCGGACCGTAAGAAGCTCATGAAGAAGTATCCGAACCTCGTCGACAGCGAGGCCAAGATGCTCTTCCGCCACTTCTACGACCAGGCGCCCATGCCCGCCGACGGCGCCAAGAAGCTCGACGTCGAGGTCACGCGCACGCTCATGGGCGTCAAACGCACGCCCGTCGAGCGAACGTTCTTACGCTCCTCCGCTGAGGCTGCGGAGCGGCGCAAGCGCATCCGCATCGGCATCCCCAAGGTCCTCAACGTCTGGTCGACGGCGCCATTCTGGCGCACGTACTTCGAGACGCTCGGCATCCAGAAGCACCACGTCGTCTTCTCCGACGACACGACCGAGGAGATCTGGGTCGAGGGCGGCAAGTACGGCTCGATCGATCCCTGCTACCCGTCGAAGGTGGGCCAGGCGCACATCCACAACCTGCTCTTTCACCACCACTCGCCCGAGCGGCCCCTGCAGTTCATCTTCTTCCCGACGCTGACGCACGTGCCGTCGTTCGTGAAGAAGGCCATGGACTACACGTCGTGCCCCATCGTCGCGGGCGCGCCCAACGTCCTCAAGGCGGCGTTCACCAAGGAGGTGAACTTCTTCGAACAGCGCGGGATCAAGTACCTCGATCCCGCTTGCTCGATGATCGAGCCGCACTTGCTTCGCAAGCAGCTCTTCCAATCGCTGCAAGCCCACCTCGAGATCACCGAGGACGAGTCCGACTTCGCGTGCGACGAGGCCTGGAAGGCCATGGAGAAGCTCGACGTCGACATACAGGCCAAGGGCCGCGCCGTCCTCGACGCCGTCGAGAAGGACGACCGCATCGCCATCCTCATGATCGGCCGCCCCTACCACCTCGACCCCGGACTGAACCACGCCATCCCCGAAGAGTTCCAGGTGCTCGGCTACCCCGTGCTCTCGATCCGCTCGATCCCCAAGGACGAGGAGTACCTCGCGCGCTACTTCGCCGAGGATCTCAAGTCGGGCCGCATCACGACGCCGCTCGAAATCGGCGACGTCTGGCCCGAGAACTACTCGTCCAACTCGGCGCAGAAGGTGTGGGCCGCGAAGTTCGCCGCGCACCACCCGAACGTCGTCGTGCTCGACCTGTCGTCCTTCAAGTGCGGCCACGACGCGCCCACCTACGGCATCATCGACAGCATCATCTCGGCGGCGCAAACGCCTTACTCGGCGCTGCACGACATCGACGCCAACAAGCCGGGCGGCTCGATCAAGATCCGCGTCAAGACCTACGCGCATAGCCTCGGGCTGCACAAGGAGCGGCTCGAGGACGTCTCGGCCGGAAAGAACGCGCTCCTGCACCAGATCGACGAGAAGCGCCTGGCGTTGCTCCGGCTCAAGGCGGAGCAGCTCGCGGTGCGCTCGCACCACGACGGCGCGCTCGCGCAGCAGATTGAGGAGCTCACAGCGCGCGTGCGGGCCTACGAGAACGCGCGCCAGGGTCCGTCCGACGCCGAGCGCGCGGCGGCCGCGCGCGAAGATCTGAAGCGGGCCGGGATCCTGAAGCTGGGCATCAAGAGGGACGACGGGCGCATCGACGCCTTGGGCAAAGTAGACTCGAACGCGAGCTCGACGGCGGGCGCCGCAAACTGACGAGGAGGCCGCGATGGCGACGGTGAAACACGAGCCCTTCAAGCTGCCGATTCTCGGCGAGACCGATGGTCTGCTCGACATCGACGCCGAGCTGCGCAAGCTCGACGAGGAAGCGACGCGCGTGGGCGCGCCTCAGGTGAACGCCACGCACTGGGTCGACGAGATGGTGAACCCGCAGTTCACGAAGAGCCAGCGCGCCGGCACGACACTGCTCGTCTCGGGGCTCACGGCGGCGCACGATTACCTCGTCAAGGCGGCGCTCACGGGCCTCGGCTACAACGTCGAGGTCATCGAGACGCCCACCAACGACGCCCTCCGCTACGGCAAGGAGTTCGGCAACCGCGGCCAGTGCAACCCGACCTACTTCACCGTCGGGAACCTCGTGAAGTTCCTCACTGAGCGCGCCGCGCGCGACGGCATCCCGGCCAGCGAGGTCGTCGACAAGTATGTCTTCCTCACGGCGGGCGCCTGCGGCCCTTGCCGCTTCGGCATGTACGCCACGGAGTACCGCAAGGCGCTGCGCGACGGCGGCTTCGACGGCTTCCGCGTCATGCTCTTCCAGCAGAAGGGCGGCCTGCAGCAGGCCACGGGCGAGGAGGCGGGGCTCGCCATGAACCCGGCCTTCTTCCTGGGGCTGCTCAAGGCCATCATCTCGGGCGACGTCATCAACGGCATGGGCTACCGCCTGCGCCCGTTCGAGGTCGAGGCCGGCGCCACCGATCGCGCCATCGAGCTCACGAAGCGCTGGGTCAACGACGCGCTCGTCGAGGGCGGCTCAGTGCTCGCCGCGCTGCTGCGCGGCCGGCGCGAGTTCGCGAAGGTCCAGCTCGACTGGACGCGCCCCGCGCCGCGCGTGTCGATCATCGGCGAGTTCTGGGCCATGACGACCGAGGGCGACGGCAACTACCAGCTGCAACGCTTCCTCGAGGGCGAGGGCGCCGAGTGCGACATCCAGTTCGTGACGAACTGGCTCCTCTTCATGCTGTGGGAGGGCCGCTACGACACGAAGCTGCGCGCCGAGCTGCGCGGCATCGACGAGGCGCGCAAGAGCCTCAAGAACGTCAACATCGGCAAGAAGCTGCTGGGCCTCTTCGTGGCCGACACGGCCATCCGCGCCGCGTTCCACACCTTCGGCGCGGCCATCGGCTACCGCGGCTACCACCTGCCCGACATGGACCAGATCGCGAAGACGGCGCACGCCTACTACGACAACAACGTCCGCGGCGGCGAAGGGCACATGGAGGTGGGCAAGTTCATCCTCAACGTGCTGCACAACAAGGCGCACATGACGCTGTCCGTGAAGCCGTTCGGGTGCATGCCGTCGTCGGGCGTCTCCGACGGCGTGCAGAGCCTCATCACGAGCAAGTACCCGCAGAGCATCTTCTGCGCGATCGAGACCTCGGGCGACGGCAAGGTCAACGTCCAGAGCCGCGTCCAGATGTTCCTCTTCAAGGCGCGACTCGCGGCGCAGCGCGAGTACAAAGAGCTGCTCGAGAAGGTCGGAGTCAGCGCCGACGACGTGCGCGCGTTCCTCGCTGCGCACCCTGCCCTCGCGACCGGCCTGCGCCGCTCTCCCCACGCGGCCGCCGGCTCCGCCGCCGACCGCCTCGCCGAGATCGCGCCCTACCTCGGCAAGAGCGAGGCCGAGATCCACGTGCTGCGCGCCAAGGCCCTCGGCGCCCGCGCCCTCGAAACCGCGCGCGGCCTCCCGGCGACGCTGAACGCCCTGCGCGGCCGCCTGAAAGAGCGCGCCCCCATCCTCTTCGCGCAGGCGCGCGAAGAGTGGGTGGACGCCAAGCCCGTCGTCGCCCAAAAACTCCGCGACCAGCTCACAAAAGTGTCAGAGCGAGCGAAGCGAGCGCGTCCAAGCACCGAGAGGCGCGGCTCCGCCGCGCCGGCGTCAATCTAGGATCTTCGGGGACGGCCCGAGGCCGAGGCCGAGCGAAGCGAGCCCGGTGGAGGCAGGGCGTGGAGGGGCTGAGAGGCGAAGCCCCTTCCGCCCTAAGGCACCACGCCGCAGACGATGCGCTCGCCCCCGCCGCCGAGGGGCTTGGGCGCGTCGGCGTAGTTGTCGCCACCGGCGTGGATCATGAGCGCGTGGCCCGTGAAGTCGGCGAGCGTGAGGCCCTTGACCTCGAGCTGCTGCTTCGAGACGCCCTTGTCCGTCGCCTCGAGCTTGGGCAGATCGCCCTTGTGACCGCCCCCGCCCGGACCTTTGTGGGCCTTCGTGGCCGTGGGATCGAAGTGACCGCCAGCCGCTTGGCCCGCCGTCTTCTTGCCCTCCTTGTCGGCCGGATCGCAGCTCCCCTTCTCGTGCACGTGGAACCCGTGCTCGCCGGGCGGCAACCCCTTAAGGTCGGTCGCGAGCTTGACGCCGTCCTTGGTCTCTTTGATCGTGACGGTGCCGGCCGGCTTTCCGACGCCGTCCGCCGTGATGAAGTCGAGCGTGACCTTGACGGGCTTGCCAGCGAGGGCAGGCGTACCGACGCCGAGGAGCGTCACGGCGGCCAGCGTGGGGAAAACGAGGCTTCTCATATGGCGATCTCCGTGGAGTGGGCATGCAGTTGAGGGAAACAGGGCGGCACAGGCGCCGAAACCCCGCTGACGTCACGAATTCTAAGCTCCTCGGCGGTCTGTGCAATAATGACGGCTGTCGAGAGCCTCATGGCCGTGGACGACGAGGACAAATCGGGATCCGCCGAGCGGCGGCGCTACGAGCGCCTCCCTTCGCGGTCGCTCATCGAGGTGCGCCTGCCGACCTGGAGCGCGCTCCAGAGCGTCTACACGGTGAACATGTCGATGGGCGGGATGCGCATCTCGATCGGCTCGAAGGTGCCGCTCGGCACGTCCATCGATATCATCCTCACGTTGCCGAATGGACAGCGGCTGCACCTGCCCGGCACCGTCGCGCACCTCGGGCCCGCGGGCGACGGCGACATCGGCGTGCGCTTCGACCAGATGTCGGTCACGACGCGCGACGAGATCAAACGCTACGTGCTCGAGCTCTCGTCTGGCCGCACGCCCGGCCCGGTGCCGCCAAGCAAGACGATCCCGCCGGGCCACCTCATCAAGAAGAAGAGCTGAGCGCCACATGAGACGACGGCGACGGCGAAGCGGCCTCGCCTTCTTCGTCGCTGGCGCGGCCGCCCTCCTCGGCCAGGCGCGCCACGCCGACGGCGCGCCCGACGCCGAGCTCGTCGCGGCCCTCGATGCCGCCGGAGGTGCCGACGTCGTCGCCTTCGAGCTGCCCGCGCCGCCACGCACGCCGCACCTCCGCGCCGCGACCGTCACGGGCGCCTCCACGGCCACCGTCCTCGCCGTTCTCGCCGACCCGGGGCACTACCGGGCCCTCCTCCCTTCGCTCGTGCGTTCGGAGGAGATCGGCCGTCGCGGCGCCACGCGCGTCGTCGCTTGGGAGCTCGAGATTCCGCTCTTCAACCTGTCGGGTACGCTGGAGCTTCGCCCCCGCGCCGGCGGGTTCGAGCTGGCCCTCACCGACGGCGACTTCAGCCCCGGCCGCCTCGTCTTCGACGTCGCGCCGCGCGGCGACGGACGCACGACCGTCACGCTCGACGCGCGCCTCGACGTCGCGCGCTCGAGCTTCCTCCTGCGCCACATCATGGCGCGCAGCGCTTGGGGCGAGCCCGCCGCGCTCTCCGCGGCGGCGTGGGTGGCGTTGCGCGCGACGACGTCACGCGCCGAGCACCCCCAAGACGCCGCGGCCTTTCGTCTCAAGACGCCGCCCGCCGCGCCCCCGCCCGGCCAGCCTGACGGACGCGCGCTGTCCCGGCCGGCCTTCGCGCCCCTCGCGGCGGGCGGCGCCGCCGCGCTCGTGAACCTCGCGCCCTCGGGCCGCCTCGCGAGCGTGGCCGTGAGCGTCGCGTCGCGGGAGGCGCCGGCCGCTCTCGCGGCTCGGCTGGCGGCGCCCCGCAGTTGGCGCGCGTTCCCCGGTTGGCGTCGCGTGCAACCGATGCCGGCGACCGCTACGTCGGCGGTGACCGTCATCGTCGAGGACGCCATCCCGTTCGTCGATTTCGACGCCACCTGGCGTGCCGCGAGCCCGCCCGGGTCACCTTGGTGGATCGCCGTCGAGGGCGCGGCGCGCGGGGCCTGGTTCGGTTGGGAGGTGTTCCCGAGCGCGAGCACGACGGAGGCCGTCCTCACGATGGACCCGCGCCTCGAGGCGACCGGATCGATCCCGCGCCGGTTCATCGAGGCCGAGCCCCTCCTCGAGCAAGGTATGTCGCTCGCCTTGGCGTTCGTGGACGCGGTGAGCGCAACGCGCGGCGGCGCGAAGTAGCGCGCCCGTCTCAGGGCGCGGCGGCGGGCTCGCCGAGCTCGCAGATGCCGGCGGCGCAGAACGGCTTCTGCTCGCACGTCGCATCCTGCGACATCACCTCGGTGCACGCGGTACCTTCGCAGCGCTTGCGGCGATCCTTCTCGTAGCCGGCCTGGTCCTTCTTCGGGATGGCGCGCTGCTTGCCGCCCTCGCTGCACGGGCAGCAGTCGTCGACGACCGCGACGCAATCCGTGTCCTTCTTGCAGTCGACCGTGCCCCCGGCAGGCGCCTTGGCGCGCGAGCGCGAGCGCTTCGCCTCGGCGCGAGGCGCGGCGAAGGACGCCGCGCCGAGCGCGAGCGCGAGGAACACCTGGGCGATCCGACGGCGGCGAGGAGGTGCCATGGCGAGAAACTATACACGGCCCTCGAAAGGGGCAACTGCCGCGATCCGCGCGACAGAAGCGCGGGTCGGTGATAGACGAAGGACATGGAGGTTCCCCGCACGCTGCGCGCCTGGTTCGTGGCGCACGCGCTCGTCGACCTCGCCGCGGGCCTGCCGCTGCTCGCGGCCCCGGAGCTCGTGCTGCGCCGGCTCGGCTGGACGTGCGTCGACCCCGTGTCGGCGCGGCTCGTCGGAGCGGCGCTCCTCGCCATCGGAGGTCAATCCTTTCTCGGGCGCGACGCCGGCGTCGACGTCTACCGCGCGATGCTGCGCCTCAAGCTGGTCTGGTCGCTCTCGGCCGCTGTCTCGCTATTCATCGGCATCGGCGCAGGGGCGCCTCCTGCCGCCTGGGCGCTCCTGTCGATCTTCATCTGCTTCGCGGGCGTGTGGCTGCACCACGCGATCCGCTTTCGCCAGCTCGCGCGCGTCTCGACGACGAGCGGCACGCCCGCCTCCGGCGACGATGAGCTTTCGCGGAGGGACGCCGGACATTACGAGGACGGAGAAAGCGCATAATAATATGTGCAAGCGACCGAGGAGGCGAGTGCATCGCGCCTCGCTGTTAGGCGGCGGGCTGTGATTAGATAGATCGTGTTCGCCAGAGCCGGCGCGAGTCGACTCCCATTCAGCTACGCCGGCGACGAGACGCCCGAACCGCGAGGGCCATCGCCATGAGGAGCGTCGCCAAGCCATTCGCAGCGCAGCTGTCGGCGACCATACAACCGCCACCGCCGCTCGAGTGAGCCGGAGGGCTCGTCCCGGCGGTGCCCGCCGCCGTCCCGACTGTCCCTGCTCCACCCGTGGGAGTGGCGCCCGTCCCGGCCGTGCCCGTCGTCGTGCCACCGTTGCCTGCGCCTCCCGTCGACGTGGCGCCAGTTCCTGCAGCTCCGGTAGTCGCGCCACCAGCCCCGGCCGTTCCCGAGGTACCGGCCGAGCCCGTCACGCCACCCGAGCCGCCCGAGCCCGTCCCGGCCGCGCCGCCAGCGCCACTCGCGCTGCCAGCTCCCCCAACTCCCGCAGTTCCGCCCGTCCCGCCGGCGCCCGTCGACGTGCCCGCTCCGCAGATGTCCATCGCGACGCACTTGTAAGCCACCTGGGCCGCCTCGTGATGGCCGGCCACGGAGAAATGTCCGTCGGGGGGAGTCGCCTGATCAGGAGCCGTCGCTAGGACGGCATCGGCGAAGAGATCGATCACCTTCAGCACCTTGGCCGCTGAGTTGTCACCGGCGGCAACCGCGAGTACAGCGGGCTTCACAACGTTCGTCGCAAACGTTTGCTCCGCGGCGCTCTGGTAAATGAAGGCGGCAGGCGGCGGCGTCATGACGTAAACGGTCGGCACTGGAGTCAGAGCCAGATAGGCGTCGACGAGCTTCTTATAAGCCGCCTGCCACATCGCTTCGGTAATACCAGGCGCATAGTCGTGCTCGGCGAAGGGACCGATGATCACGATATTCGGTGGCCCCTTGAGGCTGGCCGCGCTCAGGGCCGCCCCCGAAAACACGGTCCCGGTATTGACGCCAACGTTGTTGACTGTGTAGGTGCCCCCGAGGAGCATGCCCAGTTGCTGAGGCCACAGCTGGGAAGGCAAGATGCCCCCGTCGCCCGTGATGGTCGTCTGCTCCCCGATACAATTGACGATCGTCGCCGCATCGACGCGCCTCCCCGCGATCATCACCAAAGCGAACGCACCCACCACGAATCCCGCAGTACGACGAGAGATCATCCATGTCTCCTTGTGTTCCGCCCCTGACCGGCTACCCAGAGTGACGGTGAGGTATCACTGAATGCGCGGGCGCGTCTAAACTTTTCGCTTGCAGCGGGAGATTTCGCTCAGTTCACTGGGCCCGACGGCGCGATGCGGGACGTCAGCGCGACGACCTCAGCAGCCACGCGCTCGATGCGACGCTCGACCTCGCGCGTCTCGAGCAGGCGCTGGCGAAGCGTCGGATCCGAGACGAGCTGGGCCGTCAACACGTCGACGAGCTCCGCCGGGGTGTCCTGCGCGGCCACGACCTGGCGCAGGATCTCGCCGCCGTCGGGGATGGCGTCGGCGAGCTGGCCCACGAGCGCGCGCAACGACTGCTCGGCGTCGCGCAGCTCGGCGCCGTCGCGCGCGGGCAAATCGGGCAGCATGGTCGCCGCGATCTCGCGATACGGTTGGACCGTCGCGAACTCCTCGTCGATGCGGATGCGGGCGCGCCCCCGCAGCACTAGGTTGAAGCGCCCGTCGGCGAGCTCGTGCACCATCATGACCTCGCCCACGCCCGCGACGCGCGCGACGGCCGGGCGCTCGGCGGTTTCGGGCTCGCCGGGCGCGATGAGGCTCACGGCCAGGAAGCGCGGGCCCTTGAGCACGTCGCGCGTCATGGCGCGATAGCGCTCCTCGAAGATGTGCAGCGGCAGCAGCGCGTGGGGCAGAAGAACGACGCCCGGGAGCGGAAACATGGGCAGGCGGCGCAACGCGATCGCGAGCTCCTCGTCGCTCGAGCCGCTCGCGAACTGGATGGGCTCAGCCAAAGACGTCCACGCACGAGCCCGTCATCGCAGACGGGGCATGGGCCGCAAGGTAGAGGACCACGCCCGCGACGTCCTCGGGCGACATGTCGGCCTTGGCGCCGGGACGTCCGACGCGCAGCATGTCGGTGTCCACCGAGCCGGGACACACGGCGTTCACGACGATGCCGTCGCCGCGCAGTTCCTCGGCGAGGGCGCGCGTGAGGCCGACCACGCCGTGCTTGGCGGCGCAGTAGGCCGTTAGCTCCGCGGTGCCCTGTCGGCCCGCGATCGAGGCGATGTTGATGATGCGGCCGCCGCCGCGCGCCCGCATCATCGGCAGGAACGCGCGCGTCACGAGGAAGGTGCCCTTGAGGTTGGCGTCGACGACGTCGTCCCAGGCCTCGACCGG
>DATKFB010000016.1:0-6885 GCA_035544435.1 Polyangia bacterium | reverse complement strand
GACCTCGCGCGGCAGCCGCACGCGGTGCTCGCGCGAGCCGCCGTAGCCGTCGGCGCGGGTGTTCAGCGCCGACAGGAACGACGCCATCGTGTAGGCGTGCGCGTAGTGGAGCTCGATGCCGTCGAAGCCGGCTTCGCGCGCGCGCGCGGCGGCGCGCGCGAACAGCGGCGGCAGCGTGCGCGGGAGCTCGCGGATGTGCGGTAGGTGCGTGTCGGTCACGCGTTCGCGCGCGCCGCGCTCGACGGCCTCCCACTCGCGCGGGGCCAGCACCTGCCGCTGGAGCTCGGGCTCTAGCGCGGCGAGGCGGGCACGGACGACGTCGTCCGGCGCTGTGGCGATCGCCGCGTCGCCCGTGACGCGCGCGAGGGCGTCGCGGTGCCGCGGCGCGAGCACGAGGAATTCGCGGAAGTAGCGCTCGGGCACGGGGCGCCGCTTGATGGCCAGGAAGTCGAGGAGCTGGATGAAGACGAGCGTCTCGCCGCCGCTCGCGGCGCGCACGCCCTCGACGAGGCGCGACAGGCCCGGCACGAACCGATCGTCGCCGATGCGCAGGAGGGGCCCGCTCGGGACGTCGCGGATGCCCGTCGCCTCGACGACGAGGACGCCCGGCCGTCCGGCGGCGAGGCGCGCGTACCAGTCGAGGAGCGCCGGCGTGACGTCGCCATCGACGGTGGCACGCCAGGGCACCATCGCGGGGACCCAGGTCCGCGTCCGCGCGACGTGCGCACGTCCGAGCGGCAGAGGGGAAAAGAGGCGCGCGCGGGCGGCTTCCGCTGCCGTCGGCCAGCCCGGTTCAGGCAGCGCGTGGCGGATCACGTCAGAAATAGAATCTGACGCCGAGCGCGGCTTCTATGTCGAAGGAAGGGCCGTACACGAAGTACAAGGCAGGCGCCAGCTCGAAGAAGACCTCGAGCATGGCGGGGTTTGCGAACATGAGATCGAGACCCACGGGCATGCGCGCGCCGACATCGATGCACTTACCGGTGCAGCCGCCGAACCAGAGCATCCGACCGCCCGCGCCGATGTGCCAGTCGAGCTGCGCCTGGCCGCGCACGATGTTCGACTGCCAGAGGTAGTCGATGTTGAAGCTCCCGTTATTGTAACCGAAGCGATCACACGGGCCGTTGGGCGCGCATCGATCGTTGAAGCCATAGCCCCAGAAGCCCAGACCGAAGTCGAGCGAGTTCGTCGGGCCGACCCAGAGCTTCGCCGTGATGCCCGTCGGATCGCCCACCATGAAGCCGAGGCCGAACTTGCGCCCGTAACCGACCTCGGTGGCGTTCGCGGGGCGCGCCGTGCCGAGCAGGAGGAGGGCCGCCACACAGGCGGAGACGAAGGCCGATGCGACGGCGGTGGCGAAGGTGCGTCTCATAGGCGCGTATAGTAAACACGATCTCCTGGGGTCCTAAAAATATTCGCCCTGACACCGCGTGACAGCGCCGTGATTGAGAACATCGAGCCACACTGCAACGCCGCGGGCCGCGCGCCGTGGTGATCCTCCTGGCGCCCATTCGGTCGTTGGTCGTGACCGCGGCGATCTTCGCCTGCCTGTCCGGCGGAGGTTGCCGGCCCGCCGCGGACGCGGGCCCGTCACGAAGCGGACGTGGCCCCGCGCAGTCGGAGAGAGTCGGCGCGCCGACGAAGGCCCCCGCGCGCCGACGTGCGCCGATGTTGCCCGACGTCGATGCGTTGCCCGCCGCCGCCGGGCTATCGCCCGAACGTCGGGCCATTCAGGTCGTGGGCGGCGAGGAGCGCGTCGTCGACGCCGACGTCGCGCGCGCGCGCGGGCTCACGCTCGTCGACCTCGGCGACGATTGGGCGCCCGCGCTCTTCGACGACGGCGCCGCAGCGGGCGGCGCCCCGCTGCCCAACCACTACCGAGCCGTCTTCACTGGCCTCGCGGGCGATCGCACGGACGGCGACGGTCAGCGCCTCGACGCCGGCGACAAGAATTACCTCGAGCTCTACGGCATACCGCCCACGCTCGGCGTGCTGCGCGCCCGATTTCTCGCCGACGCGGCGCGAACCTGCGATCCGTCCTTCGACACGTCGACGCTGCTCGCCGTCGACGAGATCCCGACCTGGGGCGCGACGACGGAGCAAAAGGAGCTCGCCAAGCACCACCGCCGCGAGCTGCGGCTCGAGGCGGCGCGCGCGCAGGCGGGCGCGGAGAGCCTCGAGGCGCTCGCCGAGGCGGAGCCGCGCTACGCCAAGGACGTCAAGGCGCACCGGCGTATGGAGGCGGCGCACGCGGCGTTCGCCGAGGTGGAGAAGCGTCTTGCCTGCGAGGGAACGCTCGATCTCGCCAAGCACAAGGCCGGCGTCTACGACACGCCGATGCGCCAGGCGATGTTCGACTTCCAGCAGGAGCACACCGTCTTCGACCAGGCCGATCTCAAGCGCACGACGCTCGAGGCGCTCGCGCGGCCGCTGCTCGTCAACGACTTCGCGGCCCTGCGCCGCGTGCTCACGGAGCGCGCCGTTCACGCGGGGCGGCTCCTCGAGGATGGTTCCTCGAAGGCGACGTACGCCGGCGGCGACGGCGCGCGCCACCCCGTGCCCGACCTCGTAACGGCCGCCACCGACGCCGTGCTCGCGCGCCTCGGCCTTGAGACCCCCGAGGACGCGCTGGCGTTCTTCCAGCGGCACGCCGCGCGTGACTTCCGCGCGCTGCGCGTCGCCGTCCGCTTCCCGCCGCTGCCCGAGTACCACGCCGCCGAGATGGACCTATCTGCGGAGATCGACCGCGGCGACGTCTGGTACGAGTTCCCTTACGACGACAAGGGCGCGCGCAAGCCGCAGCCGCGCGAGCACTTCCCGACCTTCACGCTCTTCACGCGCTGGCGCGGCGAGCGCGTGCCGCTCGTGCGCTGGCGGACGACGATCGGCGGCTGGCGCTCGGAACTGGCCTCCGACGGGCAGGAGTACTTTCGCTGGAAGGGCTCGGACGTCGGCAAGCGGGTGTGGCGTCACATCGTGACGACGCCGGTCTGGATCCCGCCGGCCTCATCGCCGCTCGGCTCGATGGTGAAGGAAAAGAAGGTCAACGGCATGTTCGTCAAGGTCACGAACTACGACGAGACGGGCCCGGGATTCCTCTCGGCGTACGGCCTCGTCGCCGCCATTCACGAGCAGGTCATCAAGGGCCCCGAGGGCACGACCTACTATGACAACGGCATCCGCACGCACGGCTCGTTCGATTACATGTCGCTGCGCGGCCGCTTCTCGCACGGCTGCCACCGGCTCTACAACAACCTCGCGCTGCGCCTGTTCACGTTCGTGCTCCAGCACCGCCGCGCGCGCACGCTCGGGTCGGTCGCGCTCGGGTTTCGGCGGGATTTTTGGTGGAAGGGCGACGTGTTCGAGATGCGCCTGCCTTCGCGCGGGTTCTATTACGAGCTCGATCCGCCGCTGCCCATCGAGGTCCTCGAGGGGCGCATTCTGGGCGCGCGCGACAAACCCGTCTCGGGCTACGTGCGAAAGCCAGGGGTGATCTATGCCACGACGACGAGGCCGCCGGACGCCTCGGACTCGCCCGAGAGCCGCGCGGGGGGCGCGGAGGGCCCGTGAGGGCGTCGTGCGCCGCGGTGCTCTTGCTCGGCGTCGCCGCGGTCGCGGCTTGCCGGCGCGCGCCTCGGGAGGGCCCCGCGACGCCGGAGACGAGAGCGCCAGCGGCCGCGACGGGCCCGGCCGCCGCCCCGGTCGCGCCGCCGCCCGACGATCTCGTCGTCGAGCCGCCCGAGAGCAATCCGACGTCGGAGACGGTCTCGATCAAGCTCACGGCCGATCCGGCGCGCAAGGCCCGAGTGTTCTGGGGGCGGAAGGATCTCGGCCTGGCGCCGCTCGAGCTCAAGCGCCCCCGGGGCAGCGGACCGGTCGATCTCGTCGTCGTGGCGCCGGGTGCGCTCACTTTGCACACGCGCGCCTACACGGACCGCGACGACAAGCTCGCGCTGCGCCTTTACGCCGAAAAGGAGGGGCCGGGGCTGCTCGGCTACCACGCCACCCCCGAGACGACGCCCAAAGTCGGCCCCGACGCCGGGAAGCGGAGCGCCGGCCAGCACTAGGGTGGCGTGCTCGCGCGCGACCGAAAGTTCGCTGGGCTCTTTATTTCCCGCTCTTTTTACTTCCAACTGCCATTCGTTTCCCACAGAATGCCGGCAAATTTCAGTAACCGGCGAGAGCCGGAAAAGAGGAGATCGCATGGCCAAGGTACTGTCCAAGTCCGAGCTCATTCAAAAGCTGGCGGAAGAGAACGCCGACAAACTGACCAAGAAGGACGTCAAGAGCGTCCTCGAGTCGCTCTGCAACGTCGGCTACAAGGAGCTCAAGAAGAACGGCATCTTCTTGTTGCCAGGCTTCGCGAAGCTGGTGGTCATCAAGAAGCCGGCGACGAAGGCGCGCAAGGGCATCAATCCCTTCACGAAGGAGCCGACGGTCTTCAAGGCGAAGCCCGCCCGCAAGGTCGTGCGCGCCCGTCCGGTCAAGGCTGCCAAGGACGCGGTCGCCTAAACCGGCCGTCTCGTCTTCTAACTAATCTTCGGTTCTCACTTCGGCGATCGGGCCTCGGCTCGGTCGCCGTTTTTTTTGGGGGGGGCGCCCGGGCCGTGGTCGGTCGCGCTCCCGTCAAGCTGCCGAGTTTACATACCAAATCCGGACTCCCCCCCGGGGCCGCCGTCCGACGCCGCAGGCGTTACCCCCAGGGGCTCAGGCCGACGTGGTATCCCGTCGATATGAGGCGCGTATTCGGACGCCTCCCGTCGCGCGGCGGGCGGCGGTCGCTTACAATGTTGCGCTGCCATCTTCGGATCGCCTCGACTGACAGCCCTAGAAAGTCCGCGCGCAAGGCACGAGGTTTTGAGACATGATCGACGCAAAGGTGAACGGCACGGGTCCGGCGCGCGACGACGCGGGCGCGCTTGCGTCCGTGAGCGGCGGCCGCGAGGCCGACGGCGCCAACGGGACGAGCGGCGGCGTCAACGGGGCGACGCCGGACGCGGGCAACGGTTTTGCCCTCGCCAACCTCGCCTTCGCCGAAGAGCTCTACTTCCAGTTTTTGCGCGACCCGGGCTCCGTCGAGCCCGCGTGGCGGGCCTACTTCCAGCGGCTCGACGGCGCCGACGCGGGCGCGCGCGCCTCGGCCGCCGCGATCCCGCCCCAGGCCTTCGGGCGCAGCATCTTCGCGCCCGCGCCGGCGCCCAAGATTGCCGAGGGCAACCTCACGGCGAGCCGCACCTCGGTCCGCCTGCTATCGGAGCGCGTGCAGCGCCTCGTCGAGGCCTACCGCGAGTTCGGCCACCTCGCGGCGCACCTCGATCCACTGGGCCTCCTCGCGCGCACGGGCGCGTCGCTCAAGCTCGAGGACCATGGCCTCGCCGAAGAGGACCTCGATCTCGTGTTCTCGAGCGAGAACGTCGCGGGTCCCGACCGCACGACGCTGCGCGACCTCGTCGAGCTGCTGCGCGACACCTACACGCGACAGATCGGCGTCGAGCTCGCCCACCTGCACGACATCGAGCTGCGCGGCTGGCTGCAGAGCCGCATGGAGCGCACGCGCAACCGGCTCGCGCTCACGCGCGCCGACCGCATGCGCCTGCTCGAGCAGGTCATCGGCGCCGAGGTCTTCGAGCAGTTCCTCCAGAACAAGTTCCTGGGCGCCAAGCGTTTCTCGATGGAGGGCGGCGAGAGTCTCATCCCGCTGCTCGAGCGCCTCATCGAACGGGCCGCCCGCTCGAACGTCGTCGAGATCGTCATCGGCATGGCGCACCGCGGGCGCCTCAACGTGCTCGCCAACGTCCTCAAGAAGCCGCCCTCGCAGATCTTCGGCGAGTTCCTCGACAAGCAAGATCCGATGGCCGACGAGAGCTCGGGCGGCGACGTGAAGTATCACCTCGGGTTCTCGATCGATCGGACGTTTCCCGGCACCAACGGCCCGGACGCGCACAAGGTCCACCTGTCGCTCACGTTCAACCCGAGCCACCTCGAGTGGGTCAACACTGTCGTGCAGGGCCGGGTCCGCGCCAAGCAGGACCGCATCAGTGACGGCGGCCGCACGCGGTGCTTGCCGCTCTTGCTGCACGGCGACGCGGCCTTCGCGGGGCAGGGCATCGTCGCCGAGGCGTTCAACATGTCGGAGCTCGACGGCTACCGCGTGGGCGGCACGGTCCACGTCGTCATCAACAACCAGGTGGGCTTCACGACCTCGCCGCAGAACGCCAAGTCGACCACCTACGCGACCGACGTCGCCCGCATGCTCCAGATCCCGATCTTCCACGTCAACGGCGAGGATCCGGAGGCGGTTTGCCAGGTCGTCGATCTCGCTGTCGACTTTCGGCAGCGCTTCCACCGCGACGCGCTCATCGAGCTGTGGTGCTACCGCAAGCACGGGCACAACGAGGGCGACGAGCCTTCGTACACGCAGCCCATCATGTACCGCGCGATCGCGAGCAAGCCCTCGATCCGAGCGGCCTACCTCGAGTACGGTAGGAAGAACCCGTTGCCCAACGGTGAGGCGCCCATCTCCGTCGAGGAGGCGGACGCGCTCGCGGCGCGCAAGCGCCACGAGCTCGAGTCCGAGCTCGAGGTGGCCTCGCGCTGGGAGGCGCCGCCGCGGCCCACGATGTTCGCGGGGGCGTGGGAGCGCCTCAAGGGCGGCGCCGAGCGCAGCGCGCCCCAGGTCACGACGGCCGTCACGCGCGAGGCCATCGAGCTCGTCGGCAGGGCGCTGACGCACGTGCCGCAAGGTTTCAACATTCACCCCAAGCTCAAGAAGCTCATCATCGAGGCGCGCGCTGCGATGGCCGCAGGCGAAAAGCCCTGCGACTGGGGCATGGGCGAGGCGCTCGCCTTCGGAACGCTGCTCGCGCAGGGCATCCGCGTGCGGCT
>DATKFB010000015.1:0-4658 GCA_035544435.1 Polyangia bacterium | reverse complement strand
CCCGGCGCGCGCGTCGGACCGCCGCCGCCCCGCCAGCCGCCGCCCCCACCCCCGCCCTGCGCCACGCCGCCGCCCCGCCAGCCGCCGCTCGTCGCCGCTCCACCCGAGGGCGCGGAGAAGGCCCCCGGCGGACGCGCCACGGAGCTGCCCGACGGCATCCCCGCTGCTGCGCCGCCCGCGGCGGGCGCTCCGTGAAATCCGCCCGACGGCATCGCCGCCGCCGCGCCGCCCGACGTCGGCGCTCCGTGAAATCCGCCGGAGGGCATGCGCGCCGCGGCGCCGCCCGCCGGCGGCACGCCGCGGAATCCTCCGCCCGACGGCGCGCGCGCCACGGACTGCCCGCGAAAGCCTCCGCCGCCCACGCTGGGGCCGCCCGAACCGCCGCCCTTGCCGTTCGCGACGAGCGCGAGGACGATGGCGGCGACGATCACGACGATGAAGACGCCCGCGAGGATGCTCGCGGCGCGCTTGCCGCTCGTGGTCGTGACGCCCTTGACGTTGACGTAGAGGAGCGCGTCCGACTGCGTGGCCCAGCCGACCTTCGCGGCCAGCTCGGGCGCGACGTAACCCGGCCCCGCGGGGGGGCCAACGCCGGCGCCGCTGTTTCCGAACTGCAGCACGCCGTTCACGAGCCACCTGAGCTCGTCGCGGTTCACGAGCACGCTGCCGTCGCCCGCGACGATGCCGTCCCAGCGCGCCGAGAGATCGACGTCGTAGCCGCGCGCGCGCAGCGCCTGCTCGACGACGCGCACGGTCTCGCCCGAGACGGCCTGGCCGAGCGCGGCTGACCGCGCGGGGTCGTTGTCGCCGACCTGGTCGACGACGACGAAGACGTCGGGCGGCAGCACGGCAATGCGCGCCGGCACGTAGGCGCCCGTCGCGAAGGCCGGATCGACCAGCGGGGGTGGCGCGGTCGCGCAGCCCGCCGACCAAGCGGCGACCGCCATGCTGACCGCGAGCGCCGAGCCTCGAAGCGATCCGAGCGTCACGCCTCGAACGTACCATGCCGCCCGGCCCGGACCTCGTGACGCGCGGCACGCGATCGTGGAAATGTTAGGATGGCGCGTCGGCCTTGCCGGAGGTGAATGTGATGCGGATGTCGAGATCCCTGCCGCTCGCCTCGCTCGCGGCCGCGCTGCTGGCCGGGCTGGCCGTCTCTTCGGCGCTCGTCCCGCCGGCGCGCGCGTCAGGCTCTCCGCTTCGCGTCCAGGTCGAAAAGTCGAAGGTCGACCTCAAGGAGCACCACCTCGAGGTCAAGATGTCGCACCCGCCGGGCAAGGTGAAGATCACGGTCGTCGGCGAGTCGGGCGCGACGTTGGCCGACGAGCAGCACGACTTCGCGGGCCACGCCGCGGGAGCGCCGCTCGTCGTGACGTGGTCCCCCGCGAGCGACGAAACGGTCGCGACGATCGACGTCGTGGCGTACGACACGCAAGGCGCGTGGGTCGGCGTTCAGATCTCGCCGTGGTTCGTGGCCATTCCGCACGAGGACGTGAACTTCAAGACCGACAAGGCCGACATCGAGGACAGCGAGGCGCCCAAGCTCGAGGCGGCGTTCGCGAAGCTTGGCGAGGTCCTCGCCAAGGACGCCGCGCACGGCAAGCAGCACCCCGGCATCACGCTCTTCATCGCGGGCCACACCGACACCGTCGGGAACGCCGGCTACAACCTCAAGCTCTCGCAGGCGCGCGCGCGCGCCATCGCGGCGTGGTTCCGCAAGCGCGGCGTCCGCATGCCGATCGCCTACGAGGGCTTCGGGGAGTCGGCGCCCGCCGTCGAGACGGCCGACAACGTCGACGAGCCCAAGAACCGCCGTGCCGACTACGTCCTCTCGGACGAGCCGCCGCGCTACAGCGGTGGTTTTTCGCCCGCATGGAAGCGCGTCCCCTGAACGCGACGACTGGCGCGCCCGGCTACGCCGTCAGGGACACGTCGCCGCCGTAGGCGGGTAGGCCCGCCACCACGCCGTCGTCGTCGGCAGCGGCGTCGCCGCGGGCTCGACGGGCTCGCCCAGACGAGGCGTGAGCACGGCCGCGCCCCGCTTGGCGGCTTCGGTGACGAGCGTCTCGGCCGGCTCCGACCAGGCGTGATACGCGAGCACGAACGTGCCCCAGTGAATCGGGATCAAGACCTTGGCGCCGCTGCGCGCGAACGCCTCGAGCGCTCCGATCGGACCGAGGTGAATGTCGGCCCAGGCGGCGTTCCATTGCCCGATCTCGATGAGCGCGACGTCGAACGGCCCCTCGCGGCGCGCGACCTCGCGCAGTGCCTCGGTAGGTCCCGTATCACCGCTGAAGAACACGCGGTGACGCGCGCCCACGATCGACCACGACGTCCACAGCGCGCCCGTGCGCCCGGGGAGCCGGCCGTTGAAGTGCCGCGACGGCGTCGCGACGACACGCAGGCCGCCCGGCAGCGTCGCATCCTGCCACCAGTCGTGCTCGACGATCTGGGCGGCCGGCACGCCCCAGGCGGCCAGGTGCGCGCCGATCCCGAGCGGCACGTGAAACGGAACGCCGCGCGCCGCGAGCGCGCGCACCGTCATCTCGTCGAGGTGGTCGTAGTGCTCGTGCGAGACGAGGACGGCGTCGAGGTGCGGCAGCGCCTCGAGCGCGAGCGGCGGCGGATGGAACCGCTTCGGCCCCACCCACGTCGAGGGCGACGCCCGCTCGCTCCAGATCGGATCGGTCAGCACGACCGCGCCGTCGATCTCGATGAGCGTCGTCGAGTGCCCGAGCCACGTCACGCGCAACCCGGACGCGGGCGGGAGCGCGAGGCGCGCCGCCGCGTCGGCGACGACGGGCAACGGGCAGACGGGCGCGCGCATCTGCCCGCCGAAGAGCCACTCCTCGAGCGCCCGGGGCCACCGGCTCGGCGCCATGAGCTCCGTCGGCTCGGCGTTCTCAAAGCGCCCGCCCACGAACTGCGGCGAGGCGCGCAGCCGCGCCGGATCCGGGCTGCCCCCGAAGGCTGCGAAGTGGTCCGTCGAGAGCCAGGCGAGGGCGATGACCGCGAGCGCGATGGCAGTCAGACCGGCGAACGTGAAGGCGATGAAGCGCGCCAGACGACGAAGCATCAGTCTCAACCGTCGAGACGACGTCCCATGTCGACGCGCTCCTCGATGGCGTAGCCCAGCGCCCGATAGAACTCGACGACTCTGACGTTGGTCACCCGGACCTGGATGTTCACCTTCGCGCACCCGAGCCTTCGCAAGCCCGCCTCTGCGGCGCGCACCAACTGCGTCCCGAATCCGTGACGCCTCCATTCGGGTGTGACCGCCAGATGGTAGATCCACCCCCTGACACCGTCGAAGCCCGCCATCACCGCGCCGACGAGCACCCCGTCGAGGATCCCCACGAGGAGCAATTCGGGCTGCACCTTGAGCTTGGTCTCGATCATGATCGCGGGCGCATTCCACGGCGGATCGCCGGCGAACACCTGACCCCAGAGCTGCTCGAGCGCCGCGCGATCCGGCGGCTCGAACGGCCTGATGTCGAAATTGCGGAGTGTGGGCATCGCGGAGCTCGCGTCTAGATGAGGTTACCGCGTCGCTGTGCGGGCGCGCCAGCGCAGGTCAGGTCTGATCGTAGTCGGTTCCACCGGCCGCACCTTCCGCCGCACCTTCCATCATTTCCATCATGGCGAGCCCCTTCTTCGACGCCACGGCATGCTCGAGCAGGAGTTGCGCGAGCTCCGTTTGCATCTCGATCTTCGCGCGCATCCAAAGGGCTTGCTGTCCTCTGTCGAGGCGTGAAGGGTCGTGCGGCGCCGCCGGGATGTCCTTCATCGCCTTCATCGCCGAAGCAGCTCGGATGGCGGCGTCGGCAATCGCCTGATACTCCCGCGCCACGACCAGCAGTGAATCACGCTCTCGTCCCCCGCCCGGGCCCGTGCCCACCCACCTCGCGTGGCTCTCCATGTTGGAGGAAACGTGGCTCATGAGCCGGGCCAGCTTCTCCGGAACCTCGGCGTCAGCCGCCATCTCTTGGCCGCACGTCATTTCTTCAGCATCCATTTCGCCCTCGGTCGCGGACTCCGTTCAGAGCTCCTTGGCTTCAATGCGACGATTCTTCTGCCGGCCCTCGTCGGTGTCGTTGGGGGCGATGGGGTGCTCGTCGCCGTAGCCGACGGCCTTGAGGCGGCTGCGGTCGATGCCTTTCGAGATGATGTAGTCGCGGCAGGCCTGCGCGCGCTTCTCTGACAGCGCCTTGTTGGCGCGCGGATTCCCCGCGTTGTCGGTGTGGCCCGAGATCTCGACGTGCGCGCTCCTCTTGTGCGTCATGAAATCGACGACGATGTCGAGCCGAGGCTCCGACTCCGAGCGTATGGTCGCCTTGCCCGTATCGAAGGTGATCCCGCCCATGACGAAAGGAGGCGGCATCACGCGCTTGTAACGCAGCGTCAGCTTGACGTTCTGCTTCGGCTCGTTCGTCACCGACACCGTCGCGGCGATGTCTCGACGACCGAGGCTCAAATAGGACAACTCGTACTTCTGCCCAACGGGAACGAGCACCTCGGCATAGCCCTCGGCGTCCGTCTCGTCGGTGTAGTACTTGGTGCCGCTCGGCGCCGCGAGAGAGATCACGACGCCCTTGACCGGGCCTTTGTCCTTGTCGATGACGATGAACCTCATCGCGGCGTCTGTCTTCGTCGGCTCG
>DATKFB010000014.1:0-4524 GCA_035544435.1 Polyangia bacterium | reverse complement strand
TCGACACCGTCGCGACGCGCGCCCGACGCGGGCTCGCGCTTGGCGCCCACGCCGCCGTCGCCGATGTCACCGCGGCGCGCGCCGCGCTCGAGGGGGCCGGCGGCGCCGGCGTCGGCCCCGATCGGCGCGCCGACCTGACGTTCGAGCTCACGGGCAACCCGGCCGCCCTTGACGACGCGCTCGCGCTCACGGGCCGCGAGGGGCGCGTCGTCGTGGGCTCGTTCTACGGCGGCAAGCGCGCGCTCGTCGACCTCGGCGCCCACTTCCACCGCGGGCGGCTCACGCTCATCAGCAGCCAGGTGAGCTACCTCGCGCCGGCTCTCACGGGCCGCTGGGACCGCGCGCGCCGCCGCGCCGCCGCCTGGGAGGCGCTCGCGCGCTTCGACGCCGCGGCCGTCGTCACGCACCGCTTGGCGCTCGGGCGCGCCGCCGAGGCCTACGCGCTCCTCGACGCGGGCCCCTCCGAGGCGTTACAAGTTCTCCTCACCTACGAGTGAAAGAGCGGAACGACATGAGTCGATACACGGTCGGCGTCCTTCGCGAGTTCATCGCGTCCCACTTCCTCTTCGGCGGGGATTGGGGCCGCGAAAATCAGCCGCACGCGCACCACTACCGTATGGAGACGGTCTTCGCGGGCGACGAGCTCGACCGCCACGGCTACCTGCTCGACATCGCCGTGGTCAAGCAGCACCTCGACGGCCTCGTCGCGCGCTTTCGCGACAAGATGCTCAACGACCTGCCCGAGCTCGGGGGCCGCAATCCCGGGCTCGAGCCCTTCGCGCGTGCGCTCGCCGAGGGCCTGTCCCGCGCGCTCGTCCCGGCGCTGCCGCCGCGCACGCTGACGGCGCTCACGGTGAAGCTCTGGGAGGACGAAGAGGCCTTCGCGACGTACACGCTCTCGTTTCCCTGAGCGGCGGACCGGGATGCGTATCGCTTTCGTCCTGCTCGGCGACCTCGACCGCGTCTCGGGCGGCTTCGTGTACGATCGCATGCTGGTCGAGGGCCTGCGCGCACGCGGCCACGTCGTCGACGTCGTGCCGCTGCCCTGGCGCTCGCGGGCTCGCTCGGTGACGGCGAACGTGCGGCCGCTCCCGCCCGTGCTCGCCGCCGCGGACGTCGTCGTCCAAGACGAGCTCTGCCACGCGGCGGTCTTCGCGAGCAACCGTCAGCTCCGGCGCGCTGGCATCCCGGTGGTCGCGCTCGTCCACAACGTCGCGAGCGCCGGCTCGCGCAAGCGCGGGCCGGGGCCGTCGCTCGGGCGCGCGCTCGAGCACCGTTAACTGCGCACCGTCGACGGCATCGTCGCCGTCTGCGAAAGCACGCTGCGCGACGCGCGCGCGCCCCTCGTGCGCGACGTCCCGAGCGTCGTCGCGAGGGCCGGCCGTGACCACCTGCCCGCGCACCGGCCGGGCGCCGCCGCGGTCGCCGCGCGCGCCCGCGCGCCAGGCCCGCTGCGCGTGCTCTCCTCGGCCGCGGTCGTGCGCGCCAAGGGCCTGCACCGCCTCGTCGAGGCGCTCGCGCGCCCCGGCGCCGGCTCGATCGAGCTCGACGTCGCGGGCGCCCTGGACGTCGAGCCGGCGTACGCGAGAAAGGTGACCGCCCTCGTCGCCCGCTCGGGCTTGGGGGCGCGCGTGCGCCTGCACGGGCTCCTGACGGGCGATGCGCTCTGGTCGCTCTACGCGCGCGCCCACGTCCTGGCGCTGCCCTCGGATCGAGAGTCGTATCCGCTCGCCGTCGTCGAGGCGCTCGGTTACGGGCTACCCGCGGTCGTCACCGACCAGGGCGGCGCGCGCGAGGTGTTGGGCGACGGGCCGCAGGGACTCTGCCTGCCGCCCGACGACGTCGCGGGCTACGCGGCGGCGCTCGCGGCGTTCGCGGCCGATCGCGCGAGCCTCGCGCGCGCCGGGTGCGCGGCCCTCGAGCGCTTCGCGGCGCTCGGCACCTGGGATGACGTCGCATCACGGGTGGAGGCGCTCTGCGCGCGCGTCGCCGTCCGCCGCTGAACGAGTCACGAGTCGCCACTCGCCCGCGAACAACAACAGCGTCGGCAACATCGCCACCGTCGCCATCGTCCACGTCAAGGCGCGCGGCCATAGCGGGAACAGCGCGGCGGCGACGATCGTCATCTGCACGCCCGCGAAGAAGCGCGCGCGCGGATCGGGCGTCAGGCGCTCGGGGAACACCGCCCGCCCGAGTGCCCGACGAAGCCGGAGGGCGACCCGGAACGCGGGATAAGCGAGCGCCAGCGTCAGGTACCAGGGTGGCAGGCGCCCCCAGCGCACCCCGAGGAGTGGCGCCACGAACAGTCCGAGCGCGTCAGTCGTCACGTCGAGCCGGGCGCCCAGGGCCGTCACGCCCGCCGTCCGCCGCGCCAGCGCGCCGTCCGCCCTGTCGGCGAGCGCCGCGAGCGCGTAAAGCCCGCCGGGCAGCCAGCGGGCACCGCCGGCAGGCACGGGACCGGGGACGAACCCGGCGACGAGCGCGATCAAGAACCCGCGCGCGAGCGTCACCCAGGTGGCCGGCGAGACCGCGCCGCGCGCGTCGGCGGCGTTCGCGCGGCGAAGGCGCTCCAAGAAAAGAGCGACTGAAAGCCACGTTACGGTCGCGACCAGCGTGAAGCGCGACCAGACCACCGACGGGTCGTAAGACGCAAGACCCTTCGCGACCACGGTGATCACAGTCACGCCCGCGAACGTCAGCAAAATCGTTGACCGCTCTACACGCGGTGTCAAAAAAATGCGCAGCGAGCGTTCTCCTTGATCCGAATCCTGCTCCTGCGGACACAAATAGGGAGAGGAAGATGACGGGCTCGCCGACCGATCGCCGCCGCCATGCCAGGTTCCAGCTGGGCCTGCCGGTCGGCGTGCGGCTCGCGGGGCGTCTGACGCCGATCATGGTCGAGCTCCTCGACGTCTCCGAATCGGGCGCGCGCTTTCGGGCCGCCGGCGCCGATGTGCAAGTCGCGGAGCGCGCCGCCTTCGGCTTCGTCGTGCCCGAGCGGCCGAGCTGTCAGGCGCAAGGGTTGGTCGTGCGCGCCGATCGTTCGGGCCAGTTCGTGCTCGCGCTCGACAATACCAACGACGAGTTCGTCGGGTTCATCCGCCACCTCGCAGCCGAGGCCTGACGACCGCGACGCCGATCACGCTCGGGCGGCTCGGTTTAACACTACTTCACGGGCGGACAACGGCGCTGCAACGGCCGCGTCCTAGACTTGTTCCGTGGGCGATGGACGCCCGCCAGAAAGAACGAGAGGGATCTCATGGACACGGACATCACGAACGATACGAACATGGAGCTCGCGCGCGCCGCGCGCTCGCCACGCAGGCGCTTGTCGCGACGAATGATGGGGGCGGTCGCGGCGCTCGCGCTGGGCGGCGCTCTGTCGCTCTCGGTCGCGCAGGCGCGCGGCTTCGGCGGTCCCGAAGGCGGAGGCTTCGCGGCCTTCCGCATGCACAAGATCCTCGATCGCGTGGGCGCGACCGACGCGCAGAAGGCGCAGATCAAAGCCATCTGGGAGGGGTTGCGGCCGCAGCTCAAGACGCTGCGCGAGCAACACGCGGGGTTGCGCCAGCAGCTCACGCAGGCGATGACCGCCGCGACGATCGATCCGGCGGCGATCGAGAAGCTGCGCCAGCAAGCGGTCAGCGTCATGGACAAGCTCTCGTCCGTCATGACGCAGGGCTTCGTCCAGACGGCGCGCGTGCTCACGCCCGAGCAGCGCAAGCAGGCCGCCGCGGAGATCGAGAAGGCACGCGAGCATCGGCGCGCTCACTTCGACGAGAACGGGCCGGCCGGCATGGGCGAGCCCTGAGTGGGCACGGGCGCTTTGACCACGTCCGCGTCGGGGGTGTAGACATCGAGGGGTGAGCGTTCGTTCGCCAGCGATCTCGCCACCGATCTTCTTGGTCGCCGCGGCGGTGCTGGCAGCCTCCGCGGCGCCCGCGCGGGCCGAGTCTCCCGGCGGCGCCGCGCCCGCGGAGACCGCGCCCGCACAGGCGGCACCCGCGGAGGCGCCGTCGGCGCCGGCGCCGCACATCGAGGGCATCGGGTATCCGGACGACGCGCCTCCGTCGTTGGCCGCGCCGCTCGTGGTGGCGCCCGCGCCGCTCGTGGCGGCGCCCGTCGCGAAGGCGAAGCGCGTTCCGCTTGCGCGCCGCTGGTGGTTCTGGGCGAGCCTCGGAACGGCGGCCGTGGGTGTCGTCCTGGCGGCGCTGTTCATCGGCCCGAGAGAGCCGTATTCGGGAAACGCCATGCCTGGCATCGTGCAGGTTTTTTGATGGGCGAGCCCCGGTAATTGGACGCGCCCACGCCACGCCCGCGGTTCCACGCGTCCGGGCTCGTGCTAATGGCCTTGGTGACCGCGGTGTCCGACGGTTGCTTCGCGGATCCAACTGAGGTCGTGGTCGTCGTCGACACCGACGCGGTGTCCTTCGTCGACTTCCAGCACATCAATTACCAGCTCGGGAGCGGGTTTTCGCCCGGCCTCGGAGGCGGCGCCTTCGCCAACCCCCAGCCCATGCCGTC
>DATKFB010000013.1:0-3198 GCA_035544435.1 Polyangia bacterium | reverse complement strand
CTGCGTGCGCAGCTTGCGCGTCGCCTCGGTGAGCCGCTTCTCGGCGAGCTCCCAGTGACCTTCCTTGTAATAGATGTCGGCGATCGCGAGCACGGCCGGCAGGTACTCGGGCGCGAGGGCCAGCGCCTCGTCGAGGCGCTGCTGCGCGACGGCGGCGTCGCCAAAGCCCTCCCAGGCGGCACGGCCGAGATCGGTGAGGACCGCGGCGCGCGCCTCGGGATCGTGCGTGACGTCGAGCTGGCGCTCGAGCACGCCGCGGGCCTCTTCCCAGTGGCCCTGACCCGCGAGCAGCGTCGACAGCGCGCGCAGCGCCTCGGTGTTGGCCGGCTCCTCGACGAGCGCCTCTTCGAAGCAGGTGCGCGCGTGCTCGGGCAGCGAGAGCTGCTCGCGGTACACGCGCCCCGCGTCGAGCAGCGCATCGACGGCGTCGCCGCCGGGCGCGCCGCGCAGCGCGCGCGCCTGGCGCACGCGCGTCTCGGCGTAGTGTTGGAAGTCGTTCTCCTTGAGGTAGAGCCGCGCGAGGGCGGCGAGCGCCGCCGGGTTCTCGGGCGAGGCCTTGAGCGCCGACTCGACCTCCTTGCGCGCCGCCTCGGGGTCGTTCAGATCGTCGAGCCTGAGCAGCGATAGCTCGAGGCTGAGCCCCGCGACGCGCTTGAGGATCTCGGGCGAGCTGCCCATGGCGCGCTCGATCTCGATGCGCCGCGAGAGGACGCGCGCCGCCTCGTGCGCCAGCCCCGCGCGGCGTAGGTTGCGAAGCAGGACCACCATGAGCTCGTCGTCGCGAATGGCGTCGTCGCCGAGCTCACGCACGGCCGCGGCTGCCGCCTCGGGGTTCGCGAGCCTGTCCTCGAGGATGCGGGCGCGTCTCCGCACGAGCTCGACGCGCTCGACGCCGCTCGCGAGGGCGGCGCGTCGGCCCACCGTCTCCTGCAGATCGTCGAAGTGACCGTGCGTCTCGTGCAGGCGATCGAGGGCAGCGAGAGCTTCGCCGTCGTCGGGAGCTTGCGCGAGCAGGGCCTGGTAGGCCTCGACGGCGCGATCGGGCTGACCGAGCTCCTTCTCGTACACGAAGGCGACGCGCAGTCGCAGCGCGCGCGCGGCCTCGGCGTCGGGCACGACGTCGGCGTGCCGCTGCAGGCTCTCGACGACCTTGGCCCAGAGGCCCACGCGCGAGTACAGTCGCTCGAGGGCTTCGTAGGCGTCGGGCGTCGCGGCGACGTCGGGGGCGCCGGCGGCGGCCTCGGCGGCCTCCGCGACGTAGCGTTCGAGCGTGTCGATGGCCTCGTAGGGTTTCTCGAGCCGGTCCTCGTACAGCGTCGCGAGCTCGCGCATCTTGGCGCGGCGCTCGTGACCCGCGGGCAAGGCCTCAGTCCCGGCGCCAGTGCGCTTGTCGAGGACGTCCGCGAGGTCCTCGTAGCGCATCTGGGCGCGCGCGAGCTCCTCGACGCGCCCCAGCGCGACGGTGTCGTCCGACTTGAGGCTCAGGATCGCGCGGTAGATCTCCTCGGCCTTGTCGACCTGCCCGAGGCGCTCGCGGATGCGCGCGACGTCGTGGTGGAGCGCGACGGCGCGCTCGACGGCACCGAACTCGTCGATGGCGCCGAGGTAGATCGCGGCGACGCGATCCCACACTTCGTAGGCCGCGCCCATGCGGTCGAGCTCGGCGCGCACGGTCTCGTCCGTCGAGTCCAGGCGGAAGGCGCGCTCGATCGCGTCGAGCGCGCGCTCGACGTCCTTGGCGCCCTTCTCCCAGAGGGCGACGATCTTGAGCAGGTACACGCGGCGCTCGTCGGTGTCCTCGGCGGGGAGGGCGTCATAGGCGGCGGCCAGCTCCTCCCAGGGCGTCGCGAACCGTGACTGATCTCCCCGCCGCGCGGGCGAAGGTGGCGGCGGCGGGGGCGCCGCCACGACGTCGACGCCCTCGCCCTCGCCCTCGAGGGCTTCGTCGAGATCCTCCTCGGACAGCTCGACATCGGCGACCTCGCCAGTGGCGTCGTCGACCTTGACGTCGATTTCGGCCGTCGTGAGCAGCGTCGCCTCGAGGTCGTCGGCGGCGGAGCTCGAGCCGGGCTCGGCGGCATCGATGTCTTCGGCCTCTTCGCGGGCCTCCGCCGGGGACGACGCGGCGACGCCCGCGTCGGTCGTCAGGCGCGATTCGAGGATGTCGGCGTCCTCGGTGACGACGGCCGCCACGGCGACCGGCTCGTTTCGGGCCTCGGGCGCGCCGTCGTAGCGGCCGATGAGGGCGGCCAGGCGCCACAGGTGGCCCGTGATCTCGTCGTCGTCGGGCGCGAGGCGGAAGGCGTTCAGGTACGCGCGGAAGGCCCGCACGAGGTCCTTGACCTCGTGCTCTACGAGGTAGGCCGCGTTGCGCGCGATCGACAGCTTCTCGGGCAGGTCCTCGGCGAGCGCGAAGAGCTGGCCCTGCACCTTGAGAGCCTCCTCCCAGCGGTTGGTCGCGCGCGCGAGGCGCAGGATCTCGTCGCGCGTCGCCGCGATCTCGGGCGCGAGCGCGAAGCTGCGCAGGAATTCGTCGAGGGCGCCCGAGGCGTCGTTCATGCGCGTCTCGCGCACGACGGCGCGCAGCCGGAGGATCTCGACGCGCTCGGCGAGCTCGCCGCGACCGCGCGCGACGCGCGTGTACACGTCGAGGAGCCCGGCCCAGTCGCCCGTGCGCTCGGCGAGCCGCTCGATGCCGGGAAGGAGCTCGCGGGCCGTCGGCTCGGCGGGCAGTGCCTCGCGCAAGGTCGCGAAGGCGCGCGCCGCGTCGGCCAGCTTCTCCTCGCAGATGAAGGCGATCTTCAGCGACGCCGCGAGCTGGTCGGTGGGCTCGGTGGCGCGGGCGCGCGTGCCCTCGTAGATCTGGATGAGCTCCTCGAAGAGGCCGTGACGCTCGGCCGTCGCGTCGACGAGCTGGAGGGCCTCGGCGTCGGGGCTCTCGGTGTAGGCGCGCCGCACCCACTCGAATGACAGGTGGGGATCGGCGAGCTGGTCTTCGTAGAGCTTCGCGATCTCGAGCATGAGCTGGCGCCGCGCGGCCGGCTCCGGGGTCTGGTCGAGCAGCTTCTCGTCGGTGAAGGCGAGACGCTGATGGTTCCCCATCGTGGCGTACAGGGCCGCGAGCGCCTGGAGCGCCTCGAGGTTGTCGGCGTCGATCTCGAGCACGCGCTCGAAGGCCGTGACGGCCTTCTTCTCGTC
>DATKFB010000012.1:0-13812 GCA_035544435.1 Polyangia bacterium | reverse complement strand
GTTCGCGACCGTGAACGTGTGGTCGGTGGGCGTCCCGAAGGTCCCGTAGTCGTAAACCTGGGGCGTGCTGCCGGGTCCGAACGGGGTGATCTGGAGCAGCGCGGTCATGATGCCCGTGCCCATGACAGCGCGCTCGGTGCTCGACGCTTGCGGGCCGCCGTTCGAGCCGTAGTTGAGCGTAATCGACGCCGAGAACGACCCGCTGCCGGGCGGCGTGAACGTCACGACGATGGTGCAGCTCGTCCCGACGGCGAGCGTGCTCGAACAGGTGCCGCCGACGCCCGGATAGCCGCCGCCTTTGTACGCGAAGCCGTTGCCAAGGCCCCCGCCCGGGCCGATTGAGGTCGCCGGCTGCGCGCCGTCGTTCGAGACGCCGAAGGTGTGATCGGTGGCGATACCCGCGCTGCCGTAGTCGAACGGCTGGTCGCCCCCGCCGCCGCCGTTCGGCCAGTCGTTGACATGAAGCAGCGCGGTCGTGATGCCCGTGCCCGTGAGGTCGCGGCGCGCGGTCTGCGGCCCCGTGCCGTCGTCGTAGCTCACGGTGAGCGCGCTCGCGTGGGTTCCAGGCGAAGGCTGGAAGACCACGGCGATCGTGCACCTCGCACCCGCGGCGAGCGTCGCGCCACACGTGCCCCCCGAGCCCGGGTAGGTGAACCCCGAGCCGTAACCGAACCCGTCGCCCAGCGTGCCACCATCGGCCATAGCAGTCGCCGGCTGCGAGCCCACGTTCGTCACCGTGAAGGTCCGACCCGAGGTGCCGCCCGTCATCCCGAAGTCCGCCGGCCCAGAGCTCGGACCACATTGATCACAGTCCGTGATCTGCAGAAGAGCGGTCGTGATGGCCGTGGCCGTGAGCCCGCGCGACACGGACGCGGTGCCGCCGCTGCCGTCGAGGAAGCTCGCGCCGAAGCTCGAGGCGCCCGTCGCGGCGCCCGAGAATGTCACGACGACCGTGCACTGGGCGTTGACGGCCAGCGTCGCGCCGCAAGTGCCGCCAGCGCCCGGGAACGAGCCGCCCTTGAACGTGAAGGGGGCCGAGGGCGCGACGCCCGCGAGCGCAGTGGCCGCCTGCGCGCCCGTGTTCAGCAACGCGAAGATGTGATCGACGGGGATGCCGGACGTGCCGAAGTCGAACGGATCGTCGACCTGGCCGCCGCCGCCGCCCGTGGGCCAGTTCACGATGGACAGGTATGCAAACGACGTCGCCGTGCCCGTGACGTCGCGCTTGGCGGTCTGCGCGCTCTGGCCGTCGTTGTAGGTGACGGCGATCTTGCCCGTGGACACGCCGCCGACGGTGGGCGCATAGCTCACGACGAGCGTGCACATCGAGCCGGCCACGAGGGACGTGCCGCACGTGCCGCCCGAGCCGGGGTACGTACCGCCGACGTAGCTGAACGGCGCCGGGAGCGCGACGGGGGCGATGCTCGTCGCCGGCGCGGCGCCGGCGTTCACGAGCTGGAACGTGTGCGCCGTCGACGAGCCCGTCGCGTGGAAGCCGTAGTCGTACACGAGCTCGCTGAAGGGCTGGCCGTTGATCCAGATCTCGAGTGAAGCGAGGTTGGTGCCGACACCCGAGAGCGGGCGCGTGGCCTTTTGCGTGCCCGTGAAGGGCGTGTCGTCGTAGTCGAGCTCGATCTGACCCGCGGCAGCGCCCGCCGCGACGGGGCCGAAGGCGACGTCGATGAAGCAGGAGGCCCCCGCGGCGAGCGTCGTGCCGCAGGTGCCGTTCGTGCCTGGGTATGTGCCGCCCTTGTAAGAGAAGCCCACTCCCAGCGCGGGCGCCGTGATGCCGACGGCCGCGCCGCCGCCGCTGTTCGTCACGAAGAACTCGTGGTCGTCGACGATACCGATGCCGCGCACGCCGTAGGTCCAGACGGGACCGATGTCGACGCCCTGGCTTCCCTGCTGCTGGAAGTCCCAGATCGTGACGACCGGCCCGTTCGTGCCCGTACCGTGAATGGCGCGCACCGCGCTCTGCGGGCCCGTGCCGTCGTCGTAGCCGAGCGCGAGGCTGCTGCTCGACGCCACGGCGCTCGTCGGGTGGAAGGCGACGACGATCGTGCAGGTCGCGCCCGCCGCGAGGGTCGCGCCGCAGTTGCCGCCCGCGCCAGGGAACGCGCCGCCGGCGTAAGAGAACGGCGCGGCGAGCGCGCCGCCCGCGAGCGCGCCTGCCGCTCCCCTGCCCGTGTTGGTGACGGTGAACGGATGGGAGCTCGTCTTGCCGAGGCCGACGCCGCCGAACTCGAAGACGGGCGGATCGGCCTGCAGTCCGTAGATCGCGTAGTACTGCGTCGGGAAGTCGCTGATGGCGAGGAAGGCGGCGTTCGTGCCCTTGCCCGTGAGCGCGCGCGTCGCCGATTTCACGGCGGCGCCGTCGTCGTAGCCGAGCGCGAACGACGCGGGGTACGTCCCGGGCGTCGTCGGCGCGAAGCGCAGGACCACGGCGCACGTCGCGCCCGCGGGGAGCGTCGCTCCGCAAGTCCCGCCCACGCCCGGATAAGCGCCCCCAGCGTAGCTGAAGGGCGCGACGAGCATGCCCGGCGCGAGGGAGGCGGCCGCGAAGCCGCCGTCGTTCTCGACGTGAAAGACGTGCGTCGTCGAGCCCGTCGTCGAGAGCGTGCCGAAGTCGTAGGTCGGCGCGTCGGAGATCGCGACGAGCGCGGGCGGCGCGCCGGCGCCCGAAAGGTCCACGGAGGCCGAGCGGCCCGCGGCGCCGTCGCTGTATGTGAGCGTCAGCGTCGCCGCGCTCGGCCCGCTCACCGTCGGCGAGAACGCGATGGCGATCGTGCACGTGAGCCCCGCGCCGAGCGACGTGCCGCAGGTGCCGCCCGTCCCAGGATAGATGTTGCCGACATAGGAGAAGGGCGCGTTCACGAAGTTGCCCGCGAGGCTCGTCGCCGCGACGCCGCCCGAGTTCGTCACCGTGAAGGTGTGATTGTGCAGAGAGCCGTTGGCGTCGACGCCGAAGTCGAAGCCGGGCGCGTCGGACAGCGCGAGCGCCGCCGGGGCCGCGCCGGTCCCCGCGAGGGCTCGCGTCGCCGACTGCGCGGTCACGCCGTCGCCGTATCCAAGCGCGAGCGTCGCCGTCTTGAGGCCGTTGGTCGTCGGCGCGAAGGCGACGGCCACGGTGCACGAGGCGCCCGCCGCCAGGCTCGTGCCGCAGTTTGCGCCCGACCCGGGGTAGCCGGTGCCCGTGAACGCGAAGGACGCCCCGAGCGCCACCGGCGTCAGCGCCGTCGCGTCGACGCCGCCCGAGTTCGTCACCGTGAAGGTGTGGCTCGTCGTCGAGCCCGTGGCGTGGGTTTGATAGTCGTAGGTCACGCCGTCCGAGATCGCGAGCGCAGCGGGCGCCGCGCCCGCGCCGGCGAGGCCGACGGCGGCGCTCCGCCCGGTGACGCCGTCGTCGTAGCCGAGCCCGACGCTCGAGGCCGCGGCGCCGTCGGCCGTGGGCGCGAACGTCACGACGAACGAGCAGGCGCCACCCGCGGCGAGCATCGCGCCGCACGAGCCCCCGGCGCCAGGGAAGGCGCCGCCGCCCTTGTAGGCGAACGGCGCCGCGAGCGTCGTCGGCACGATGACCGTCGCGGCAACGCCGCCCGAGTTCGTCACGGTGAACGTGTGGTCCGTCGCCGAGCCCTTGGCGCGCGTCGTGAAGTCGTAAGTCGGGCCGTCGGAGATCGCGAGCACCGCGGGACCGGCTCCCTTGCCGGCCAGGCCCACGCTCGACGACGCCGTCGTGACGCCGTTTGCATAGGTGAGGCCCGCGGCGCCCGTCGCGACGCCGGACGCGGTCGGCGCGAAGGCCACGACGAACGTGCACGTCCCGGCCGCCGCGAGCGTCGCGCCGCAGGTGCCCGCCGTCCCCGGGAAGGCGCCGCCCGCGTACGCGAAGGGAGCGGCGAGCGCGCCCGCGGCGATGGCCGTCGCCGCGACGCCGCCCGCGTTCGTGACGGTGAAGGTATGCGTGACCGTCGAGCCCGTGGCGCGCGGGCCGAAGTCGTAGGTCGGAGCGTCCGAGATCGTGAGTGACGCCGGCGCGGCGCCGACGCCCGTGAGCGGACGGGTCGCGGCGTCGTTGGCGACACCGTTCGCGTAGCCGACACTCAAAGTCGACGCGAAGGGACCGGCGCTCGTGGGCGCGAAGGTCACGACGATCGTGCAGGTCCCGCCGGCCGCGAGCGTCGCGCCGCAGGTCCCGCTCGCGCCCGGGAACGCGCCACCCTCGAAGGCAAAGCCCGCCGCGAGCGCCGCGGGCGCGAGGCCCGTGGCGTCGACGCCGCCGCCGTTCGTGACGATGAAGGCGTGCGCCGCGGTCACGCCGATGGCGCGCGTGGCGTAATCGTACGTGGGGCCATCGGAGATCGAGAGCGTGGCGGGCGCGGCCCCCTCTCCCGCGAGGCCGACGCTCGCGATCTGCGCGGCCGCGCCGTCGTCGTAGCCGAGCTGCAGCTTGTCCGAGACGGCGCCGCTCGACGACGGCGTGAAGCCGACCACGATCGTGCAGCTGGTTCCGGGCGCGAGCGCGGCGGCGCAGGACCCGCCCGTGCCCGGATAGGCGCCGCCCACGAAGCCGAAGGGCGCGCCCAGCGCCACGGGGGCGACGCTCGCCGCCGCGAGGCCGCCGACGTTGATGACCGTGAACGCGTGCGTCGTCGTCGAGCCGTCGGCGTGCGTGCCGAAGTCGAAGGTGGGACCGTCAGAGAGCGCGAGGAGCGCCGGCAGCGCGCCGTGGCCCTGCACGGTCACGGCGACCATCGCCGCCTCGAGGGAGTCGTTGTAGGCGATCGACACGACGTCGCTCGCGAGGCCCGGCGCGATTGGATGAAACGTCACGATGACGGTGCACGTCGCGCCCGCGGCGAGCGTCGTCCCGCACGTGCCGCCGCCCGGGTAGGCTCCACCCTGGAAGGCGAACGGCGCCGCGAGGACGCCGCCCGCGAGCGCCGTCGCGCCCGCGAGGCCTGTGTTCGTGACCGTGAACGTGTGCGCGCCCGTTGCGCCGTCGGCGACGGTGGCAAACGTGAATTGCGGCGCGTCCGACAAGCTCAGGAACGCCAGGTTCGTGCCGGCGCCCTGGATGGCGCGCGTGGCCGCCTGCGCCGCGAAGCCGTCGTCGTAGTCGAGGTGGATGGTGGCCGAGGCGGGCCCGACGGCCGTGGGCGCGAATGCGACGTCGAACGTGCACGACGCTCCCGCGGCGAGCGTCGCCGCGCAGGTGCCGCCGGTCCCGGGATACGCGCCGCCCACGAACGAGAACGGCGCCGCGAGCGACGCCGCCGCCAGCGCGCTCCCCTGGACGGCGCCCGTGTTTGTGACCGTGAACACGTGAGCCGCGGACGCGCCGAGCGCGCGCGTGCCGAAGTCGTAGCTCGACGGTCCATCCGAGATCGCGAGGAAGGCGTGGCTCGTGCCCGTGCCCGTGAGCGCGCGCGTCGCCGCCGCCGGGAGGATGCCGTCCTCGTACGATACGGACAGCGTGCCCGCAGCCGCGGCGGAAACCGTCGGCACGAACGTGACGGTGACGGTGCACGACGTATAGGCGGCCAGAGTCGCCGCGCAGGTCCCCGAGGCGGCGAGCGTGGCGCCGGCGAGCGCGAAAGGCGCCGCGAGCGGAGCCCCGAGGGCGAGGGCCTGCGCGGGCGCGCCGCCCGTGTTCGTGACCGTGAAGGCGTGCGCGCTCTGGACGCCCACGCCCTGCACGCCGAAGTCGTAGGTCGGCCCGTCGGAGATCGCGAGCAGCGCGGGCGCCACGCCCTGCCCCGTGATGGCGCGCGTCGCCGAGCGCGGCGCGAGCCCGTCGTCGTAAGCCACCGTGAGCGTGGCGTCCGTCTCGCCCGCCGCCGCCGGCGCGAAGGTCACGACGAGCGTGCAGGTGCCCCCGGACGCGAGCGTCGCCGCGCACGTGCCACCTGTCCCCGGCGCCGCGCCGCCCTTGAATCCGAGCGGCGCCGGGAGCGACGCCGGCGCGACGTTCGTGGCCGCCACGCCGCCCGTGTTCGTGAGCGTGAAAGCGTGATCCGTCGACGTCGTGAGGACGTGATCGCCGAACGCGTACGTCGGCTCATCCGAGATGACGATGAGCGCGGGCGCCGCGGCCACGCCCGTGACGTCGAGCGTGACGGTACGCGTCGCCTTGCCGTCGTCGTACGAGAGGCCGACGCTCGCGCGCGCGGAGCCCGCCTGCGTGGGCGCGTACGTCACGACGAGCGTACAGCTCGCGCCCGCCGCCAGCATCGCCGCGCACGTGCCGCCCGCGCCGGGGAACGAGCCGCCCTTGGGCCCGAACGGACCAGCCGCGCCGCCCGCGGCGGCGAGCGCCGTCGCCGCGGCGCCGCCCGTGTTCGTCACCGTGAACGTGTGATCGCTCGACGAGCCTGTCGCGTGTGTACCGAAATCGAAGACGGGCGCGTCCGAGAGCGTGAGGACCGCGGCGGCCGAGCTGGTCTCGGCAACCGCGTCCACTCCCGCGTCAGAGCCTGCCTCGGCGTCGTTGCCGCCGTCGGGCCCGCCTGTTCCCGCGCCGGCCTCGGATGGGGCGCCAGCGGCGCCGCCCGCGCCCGTGGCGCCACCCGCGCCCGTCGCGGTCTCGTGAGTGTCGCCGTCGGGCGGACGCGCATCGCTCTGAGCGCTCGGCTTGTTGCCGCCGCACCCGATCGCGAACACCGAAACCAGCACCGCAACTACGAACGCCGCCGTCGTCCTCGTGAGCAAGCGCCTCTCCTATCTGGGGGGATGCTGCTGACTGCACGGCCGCCATCGGCATGTGGGCGCGGGAACTGAAACCTCCGCGCTCGTCCCCCGTCGCGGGGACGCTAGAACGGATTCAGCGTGAGGTCGGTCGACAGCTCGTGGGCACGCGCGGCCCGATGGCGGCCGCGCGCTTTTCGGTCGGTCGCCTCGACGCCCTCGCTGGACTTCGCGCGTGTCGGTGCGTCGGGCGAGCCCGCCTCGACGACGGGCGCTGGCGCGGGGCCCGACGGCGTGGGCGCCGACGGAACCGGCGTGGGCGCCGCCGTGGCCGCGACGACCGCTCGGGGCGACGCCGCCCGGGCGGCCGGCGCCACGACCACGACCGGCGCGGGCCCCGCAGCGGCGCGGCTCGGGTTTCGGTGCCCCTGCCGCGCGATGCCGAAGGCGAGGAGGAGGCTGGCCGCGAGGACCGCGCCCGCGACCAAGCGCACGCGACGACCGAGCGAGCTCGGACGCTCCGCGCCGAACCCCGCGGCGTCTGCAGCGATGACGCCGAAGGGCGGGGCCGGCGTGCGCGTGCGCCCGTGCGGCCCCGAGATGTCGATGACCTCGATCTCGAGCGACTGATCGTCGCGCGGCACCGCGGAGCTCGAGGCCACGGGCGCCGACTGCAATTCGGCGAGCAGGTCGTCGGGCAGCTCGGGCATGTCGAGTGAGAGCGAGCTCGACTCCTCCGCGAAGAGGTCGTTGAGGAATGCGCGCAGCGTCTGGCTGTCGGCGCGCAGCGTGCCGAGCACGCCGTCACAGTCGCGCGCCATCTCCTCGGCCGTGGCATAGCGACGCTCGCGCGACCGCTCGAGGGCGCGCAGCACGATGCGATCGAGCGCCGGCGGGACGTCGGACCTCAGCAAAGACGGCGGGGGCACCGGCTTCTGCAGGACGTTGCGCAGCGTCTCGACCTCGTCCTTGCCCGCGAAGAGGCGCCGGCCGACGAGCATCTCCCACAGCGTCACGCCGAGCGCGAAGACGTCGGCGCGCCCGTCAACGTCCGCGCCGCGGGCCTGCTCGGGCGACAGGTAGCCGAACTTGCCCTTGACGCCCTCGCCCTCCGGCGCGGCGCCCGCGGCGGCCGTGGCCTTGGCGATCCCGAAGTCGAGCAGCTTCACGCCGCCCGCGTAGAGCAACATGATGTTCGACGGCGTGACGTCGCGGTGAACGATGCCAAGGGGCTGACCGCCGGAGCCGCGCAGCGCGTGCGCGTGGTGCAGGCCGAAGGCCGCCTCGCGCGCGACGTAGGCCGCGAGGCCCGGCGGCACGGAGGCCTTCGCCGCACGCAGGAAGCGCATCAGCGACGAGAGATCCTTGCCTGGCAGGTACTCCATGGCAAGGAAGTAGCTGCCGGCGACGTGGCCGAAGTCGTAGACCTGCACGATGTTGGGATGGTGGAGCAACGCGCTGATACGCGCCTCGTCGCAGAACATGCGGATGAACGTGGGCGAGCTGGCCTTGTCGGCGAGGATGCGCTTGACGACGAACGTTCGGCGGAATCCCTCCACGCCCTGCGTGACGGCGCGGTGGACCTCGGCCATGCCCCCGACGGCGATGCGCTCGAGCAAGAAGTAGCGACCGAACTTCTCGATGCGTGGGCGAGCCTTCTCGAGATCGCCCGCGGCCGTGGGGGGAATGACGAGACCGCTGTCCATCCGAGAGGGATCACTCGACCGATCGGGACGGGAAATGAGCGGGAATATCAATAAATTCATAAATCTAAGCCATATTAGTAAGCCGACTTACTGTTTTTGGTATCTGGTGTGGACACTTGAGACCAGGAGATCGAGACTGGCGCCCCCCCCGTGTCCAAGATCGAAGAGATCAACCGCCTCACGCCAGGCGGTGTGAACGTTCCGGACCACCTGCCGACGGCGAGGGATGTTCGGACCCTGAACTCTTTCCTCGACTCGATCATCGAGCACATCCCGGCGATGGTCTTCGTCAAGGACGCGGAGACGCTGCGCTACGAGCGCTTCAACCGCGCGTGCGAAGTCGTGACGGGTCTGTCGAGCCAGAACATCCTGGGGAGGAGCGACCTCGACTGCTTCCCCGAGGACATGGCGCGCTCCTTCCAGCAGACCGACCGCGCCGTGCTCCAAAGCCGACAACCCGTCGACATCCCGGAGGAGGCGATCCAGACGGTGAACGGCGTGCGCTGGCTGCACACGAAGAAGATTCCCATCCTCGGACCCTCGGGCGAGCCGCGTTACCTGCTCGGCATCTCGGAGGACATCACCGATCGCAAAACCGCCGAGGAGCGCCAGCACGAGGCCCATCGCCAGCTCGAGCTGAGCGTCGACGAGCGCACGACCGAGCTGACCCGCCTCAACGCCGACCTGCGCGAACAGATCGCCGAGCGCGAACGGGCCGAGGAGGCCCTGCGGCGCAGCGAGGAAGAGCTCCGGCAATCGCAGAAGATGGAGGCCATCGGGCGTCTGGCCGGCGGCATCGCGCACGACTTCAACAACCTGCTGTCCATCATCCTGTCCTACAGCGCGATGATGATGGACGCGCTGTCGCCGGACGATCCGCTGCGCGCCGACGCGGAGCAGATCGCGATCGCCGGGCAACGCGCACGCGATCTGACGCGCCAGCTCCTCGCGTTCAGCCGGCGCCAGATGCTGCGGCCCGAGGTGCTCGATATCGCCGAGGTCGTGCGCGGCCTCGAGCCCATGCTCCGGCGCGTGCTCGGCGAGGACATCGAGCTCACGATCTCGCTCGCGCAACCGACGCCGCTCGTCAAGGCGGACCCGGGGCAGCTCCAGCAGATCATCATGAATTTGGTCGTCAACGCGCGCGACGCGATGCCGGGCGGCGGGCAGCTCTGGATCGAGACGTCGGACGTCGTGCTCGACGAGGAGCACGTGCGCGGCAGCGTGGGCGCCGGCGCGCGCCCCGGGCCGCACGTGTGCCTCACGGTGAGCGACACGGGCGTCGGGCTCGACGCGGAGACGCGCGCGCGCGTGTTCGAGCCCTTCTTCACGACGAAGCCGCGCGGGAAGGGCACGGGGCTCGGGCTCTCGACGGTGCTCGGCATCGTGCAGCAGAGCGGCGGTCACGTCACGGTCGAGAGCACGCCCAAAGAGGGCGCCTCCTTCCGCGTCTATCTTCCGCGCACGACCGAGCAGCGCACGCCCCCCGTTCCCGTGCGCGAGCCGCGGCCGCCCATCGCGCGGCGCGGCTCCGAGACGGTGCTGCTCGTCGAGGACGAAGGCCAGCTGCGCGTGCTCGCGCGCGACATCCTGCGTTCGGCTGGCTATCAGGTCCTCGAGGCGCCCAACGCCGCCGAGGCCATCAAGGCCTCTCAGCGGCACGCCGGCCCAATCCACCTGCTCGTCACGGACGTCGTCATGCCGCACATCGGCGGCCAGGAGCTCGCGCGGCGCCTCGGCGCCGAGCGCCCGCGCATGCGCATCCTCTACATGTCCGGCTACACTGACGACGGCATCGTCCAGGACGGCACGGTCGATCCCAACGTCGCGTTCTTGCCGAAGCCCATCACGCCCGATACGCTCATCGGCAAGGTGCGCGAGACGCTCGACGCGCCCTGACCGTCAGAGCATGACGCCGCACGTCCCCCGAACCGCTCCGCCGACGTCGAAGGCCCTCGCGACGACCGTCGCGCTCGCCGCGACGCTCGGGCTCGGCTGCAGCCGCGGCGCGCCCGCTCCGGCGCCCGTGGGCGCGACGCCGGCGGCCCCCGCGAAGCCCGCCGGCGCGGCTCCCGAAGAAAAGACGCCGCCGCAGGCGCGGCCGACGTTCACGCTCTTCTACACGTCGGATCTGCGCGGCCGCATGACGGCCCACGAGGCTCCCCTCAACCTGCCGCCGGGCGTGACGATGGTGCCGCTCGCGCGCCGCGAGTCCTCGGGCGGCCTCGCGCGACGCGCGACGATCGTCGATCGCGCCCGCGTCGCGGGCGGCGGCGTCATCCAGGTCGACGCCGGGGACTTCCTCCCCATGCCGGCGGACGAGCCGCGCGACCCCGTCGCGCCCACGCCCAAGGACGTGCCGCGCTGGCTCGACCTCGTGCTCGCGGGCTATCGCCGACTCGGCGTGGACGCCGTCACGCTGGGCGAGCGCGAGCTCGGGTCCGCCCACGCGGGACTCGACCCGAAGGGCCTCGCCAAGAAGCTCGCCGCGGCGCACGTCCCCATCGTGCTCGCCAATCTGGTCGATCGCAAGCACGCGCTCGTCTTCCCGGCGAGCGCCATCGTCGAGGCCGGCGGCGTGAAGGTGGGCGTGCTCGGCGTCGCGGAGCTCCCCGCGGACGCCACGGCGGCCCTCGAGAAGGCGGGCTACGTCCTCACGCCTCCCGACGAGGCCGCGCGCACGGCCGCCGCCGACCTGCGCGCGCGCGGCGCGACTTTCGTCGTCGCCCTCGTGCACGCGGCGGCGGGTCGCGCGCGCGCCGCGCAGATCGTCGGCGGCGCCGGCGCGGACGTCGCCGTCCTCGCCCTCGGCCACGAAGCGGCCCACGAAGCCCCGCCCGACGCCGGGCACGCGGCCGATCCCCAAGCGAATCAAGCAGCGACGGGCGCTGCGGCGCGCCCGCAGCTCGTCGCGGCAGGTGGCGACATGAGCGTCGGGCGCCTCGACGTCCGGCTCGCCCCCGGGCAGTCCCCCGCCTTCGACGACGCCGTGGTCGACCTCGGGAAGGACGTTCCCGAGCAGCTCGGCGTGGGCTTGCTCTCACGCGTCGCGCGCATCCCGCTGACCGACAGCGACAAGACCCTCGCCGACGCCGCGCGCAAGCACGTTCTCGTCAAGATGAACACGCTGTACGAGATCTGGGACTACGGCAGCACGAAGGCCTGCGGCTACTGCCACCCCAAGCCGGTCGAGCAGTGGAGCACGACCGACCACGCGCACGCCTTCGCGACGCTCGTGCGAGCAAAGCACGACAAGGATCCGAGCTGCGTCGGCTGCCACATCGTCGGCTTCCTGCAGACGGGCGGCACGCGCGACATGACGATGGTGCGCGGCCAATTCGCCGACGTCGGTTGCGAGAGCTGCCACGGCCCAAGCGCGCCGCACATCCGCGCGATCGACAAGAAGCAAGGCACGGTGCGCACCGTCGGCGCCGTCGTCTGCCTCGGCTGCCACACGCCCGACCAAAACGTCGGCGCCTTCGACCCGGTCGCGGCCATGCAGGAGATCCTGGGCCCCGGCCACGGGATGCCGGACAAGCCCGCGAACGCTGCGGCGAAGCCTCGCTGAGTCGCGCGCCTCAGGGCGCTGGCGGCGACTCGGCGAGCCAGTTGTCGATGACCTCGAGCTCCCATGGCGCGAGCGGGCCCGACGGCGCCATCGGCATGCGGATGACGGATTTGGTGTGAAGGTAGAGGGCGAGGTTTCCGGCCTTCGCCTCGGAGAGGGCGCCACGGAGGCAAGTGGCCGGGATGTTGCCGGTGGCGTCGAGCGAGCAATCCGACTTGTCTTCGTACTGGCCGAGGAACCCGTTGGGCGGCGACACGGCCTCGAACGCCCGCGGATCCGCGTTCAACGTGCCCCCGGCGCCGTGACAACGCACGCAGTTGGCCTGGAAGATCGGCTTGACGTCGACCTCGAACGTCGGCGTCTTGGGCACGGGCTCTTGGCAAGCGGCGAGGAGCAGTGCCACGATCGCTGTCGACCCGACCAAGGTGTCACACCCCGCGGCCACGACACCTCCGTTTATTGCAACGGGTTGTTCGCCCAGGTGAAGAGCAGATCGGTCTCCCAGTTGGTCAAGCGATCGGCGGGCGGCGGAGGCATCGGCCCGAAAGTGCCATCCACGTATATATGAAGTGCCGCTAAACCTGCCGCCCCCCCCATGGTCGTGTAGTGCAGGAGACCGTTATGGCCATTCGTGTCTTGGAGCGAGGTGAAGTCGCCGTTGATTGGCGGCCCGCTGACTTTTGCGGCGGGAGGGGGGGGAATGTCAGGATCCTTGTTAAACGTCCCGCCCGCGCCGTGGCACCGAATGCAGTGCGCCTCCATGAGCGGCTTGATGTCGCGCTCGTAGCTCGGCCGGTCTGGAACGGCGTTGAGACAGCCAGCGCCGCCCACGAGGGTCGCGACGGCGAGCATCGTGACGAGGACAAGACCGTGTGCGCGCATGCTCGTCATCACAGGTAATAGTGTAGCTGCAACATCAGGAGCGTGGCCGTTCCGCCGTCGGTGGCGCCCGAGCCCGTGAGCTGGTAGCGCCCTAGCAGCACGGCTTCGCAGTGCGCCCACGGGAAGAAGTTGAGCTGCAGGTCGTAGGCGTTCCGCGCCGTCGTCGAGACGCTCAAGTTCTCCTGGAAGCGCTCGTAGGCGACCGCGCCCATGAGCCCCCGGACCGGGTAGAAGTTCAAGCCCAGGTAAGAGACGAATTGGTTCTGCGTGTACGCCGGGGTCGTCTTGAACGCCTGGCGAATGAAGTCGCCCTCGCCGAGGACCAGGAGCTTGGCCTTCTCGACCCACAGCTTGCCGATCGCGCCGACCTGATATCGCGACTCGAGCGAGCCGATGCCGACGCGGAACTGGCCCGCGAGCGCGCTCATTTTCGCGAGGCGGACCTCGCCGTAGCCCGCGGCACCGGCCTCGCCGGGTCCGATGCTGCGCAGGGGCGAGGGCAACGTCGTGGGGACGGGCGCAAAGCCCGTAAGGTGCACCTCCCACTCGTCGGCGACGTAGCCGCCCGAGGCGTTGTACGTCTCCTCGTAGAGGTTGAAGCCGGTATAGCGCCGCACATAGTAGATGTGCTCGACGAAGCGCAGGCCGTAAGGCGCGAAGAACCGGCCGACGCGCGCGTAGGGACCGGTCGCGCTCGGGCGCCACATGAGGTAGTGCTCGCGCGACATGAGGTCGTCGGCGGCCGCGCCGAGGCGCCCGCCGATCGACCCGTCGCTCGGGCGCTCTACGCCGCGTATGCCGCCCGTGACGTTCAACGACAGCGACTCGGTGAACGCCGCGCGGACGTAGAGGTCCGCCTGCATCGGGAAGACCGCTGTCTCGGGGCCCGAGGGGCTGCCGACGTCGTTGGTCAGGGCCGCGAGGCGAAAGTCGCCGCCGATGCCCAGCCACGCGGGCGGCGAGACGAGC
>DATKFB010000011.1:0-5025 GCA_035544435.1 Polyangia bacterium | reverse complement strand
GTCGCCGAGGTACTCGCGTAGACCTCGGCCCCGATGAGCATCGTCGGCAACGCACGCACGCCGAGCGCCGCCCCGCCCGTCAGCTCGTTGCCGGGAGTGAGCGCGCACGCGCACTTGTCAGTCGGGCGCATTTGGTACCCGAGCCGCGCCGCCCAGACGACGGGTCCGACCTCGCCCGCGACGAGCAGGTGGGGCCATAGGCGGACAGCGCCATCGCTCGTGAACGCGCTCTGGTGACCGGTCGGGAGGAACACTTGGCCGCCCAGCGCCACCGCGACGCCGTCGCGCGCCTGCCCGAAGAGGCGCACGTCGGCCCCGAGCCGGACGTCGCCGAGCGGCTCTCCCGACGGGGGGGAATAAGATATTCCGTTCAAGGTGCCGGCCGAGCCGCCGTGCGCGATGACGGCCGGCGCGTTCACGTCGATCCGCAAGCGACCCCAAAGGACAACGGCGACGTCCGCGTGCAGGGTCGCCTGCTGGCTGACGAGAGATGCCACCTGGTGGCCGCCGGCGTCATAGATCACGACCGGCTTGAGCGCGAGATCCGCCGAGAGCCCGGCCGCTGGACGCAGGTGCCCGCGGAAATCGAGCGACTCGAGCGAGAACCAGTCGCTGCCGCCCCCGGCGGGCTCGAACCTGTCGATGGCGAAGCCCGAGGTCGAGCTGGTCTGGGCGCGGGCGCCGCCGCTGGTCAGCGCGCAGATCACCACCGCCGCGCCGACGGCCCATTTCGAGCGCTTCACGATCGGCGTCGACATACGCGGTGCGTTGACCGTAAACCCAACTCGGCGCCGGCGGCAAGCGCCTTGAACAGCGGTACTGCGCGCCGAGCCGCTGGGTCAAAAAGGAAACGAGATCTCCCGGCACCGTCGTGCGTCTCCCGAAAGCGGAGGGACGAGACGATGACGACCAACGAGACGAGAGGGCAGACTTGGGTGAGCGCCGGCCTGATGATCGGCGCGCTCTTTGCGGGGCTGTGCTCCGTGGCGGCTCAGCGACAGAGAGCGGCGGCGGTGGTACTCGCCCCGGCGACGAGCAGCGCGACGGCGCCCAAGCCCCCGGCGGCGCCGCTGGCCGAGGTCGCGCCCGCGCCGATCGCGGCGGCGCAGCGGCCGAAGGTGGATCTCGTCTTCGCGCTCGACACGACCGGCTCCATGTCGGGGCTCATCGAGGGCGCAAAGACCAAGATCTGGAGCATCGCGAGCTTCGTCGCGCGCGCCCAGCCCACCCCCGATGTGCGCGTCGGCCTGGTCGCCTATCGTGACGTCGGAGACGCCTACGTCACGCGCGTCTACGATCTCGATTCCGATCTCGACCGCGTGTACCGGCGCTTGCTGTCATTCCGCGCCGAAGGCGGTGGCGACACGCCCGAGCACGTCGCGCGGGCGCTCCACGAGGCCGTGCACAAGATGTCGTGGTCCAACCAAGAGAACAATTCGGTGCGCATCATCTACCTCGTGGGCGACGCGCCCCCGCACCTCGACTATCAGGACGGCTACGACTACCTGAAGGCCGCGCGCACGGCCGCCGCCAGGCGCATCCAGGTCCATGCGATCCGCTGCGGCAACGATCCCGACACCGCGACCTACTGGCGCAAGATCGCTTCGCTCGGTCACGGCGAGTTCCTCACCATCGATCAGAACGGCGGCATGCACGAGCACCGCACGCCCTACGACGAGGAGCTGGCGCGCCTGCACGACAAATTGTCCGACACCGTGGTCGCCTACGGGGCGAAGGGCGGCGCGACGCGCGCCGCCCTCGAGGCCGCGGCGTCGGCGCCGGTCGCCGTCAAGGCGGCCCGCGCGGGGTTCCTGTCGGCCAAGAAAGACACGGCAGACGCCAGCGAGACCCTGGCGAACGATCTCGTGGGCGGCGTCGCGTCCGGGCGCGTGCGCCTCGACGACGTGCCGGCGGCCGAGCTGCCGAGGTCCTTGGCGGCTCTTCCCGCCGAGGAGCGCAAGAAAGAGGTCGCCGCGACGGCGCTCAAGCGCGACGTCCTGCTCGACGAGATCGCGAGGGTCTCCTCGGAGCGCGACACCTACCTGCGCCGGAACCCCGAAAAGTCCACGAGCTTCGACGGCGAGGTCCAGAAGACGCTGCGCCAGGCCGGCTCGGCGGCGGGGTTGGCTTTCTAGGCGGTCCATTCGAGCGACGTCGGGCGGGTCGCGCCAGGCCCCCCGAAAGCCGGGCGAGCGAGACGCCCGCCCGCGCGGTAAGCTCATGGGGTGGACGAATCGCGCAGCCCGCCCGCGACGGACGATGCCCTCCCCGAAGCGGGCGCGCTCGGCGAGCTCCACGCGGGCGAGGGCGGGCTCCTCGAAGGCTGGCCCGATGGCCTGGTGGCGGTTGGCGGCTCGCTCGACCCCGACCGCCTCGTCACAGCCTACCGCGCCGGCATCTTCCCCTGGTCATCCGACCCGGCTGTCACGTGGTGGTCGCCGGACCCGCGCGCGATCTTCGATCTCGAGACGTGGCGTCCCCACCGGAGCGTCGGGCGCAGCGGGCGGCGCGCCGGCTGGCGCTTCACAATCGACCGCGACTTCGCGGGCGTCATGCGCGCATGCGGCGAATCCACCGAGCTGCGGCCGGCGACTTGGATCACCGACGAATTCCTGCGCGCGTACGGCGAGCTACACCGGCGCGGCCTCGCGCACAGCATCGAGGTCTGGGAGGGCGAGGCGCTCGTGGGGGGCCTTTACGGCGTGACGCTCGGCGGTTTCTTCGGCGGCGAGTCGATGTTCCACCGCCGCACCGACGCGTCGAAAGCGGCCGTCGCCTACCTCGTCGAGCGGCTCCGCGCCGGAGGCTTCACGCTGCTGGACGCGCAGGTGCAAACGCCCCACCTCGAGCGCCTCGGCGCGACGACGATCCCGCGCGCCGAATACCTCCGCCGCCTCCGCGCCGCCCTCCCTCTTCGCTGTCAATTAGATCCGGGCCCCTGATAAGGAGCTTCGCGCTCGGCCTGCCCGCGCCCTGCCCTGTCCCCCTGCCCCCCGCTGCGGTCGGCCTCGCCCGCGCCCCAGCGCTCCCTCCGGACGGCGAAGGCGCGCTCCACTCGAGTCGTCTGTGTCGCTACGCTTTCGGCTTCGGCGCGGCGTCGGGGGCGATGGACACGCGATTTCGGCCGGCGCGTTTGGCGGTGTACATCGCCTCATCGGCGAGGGCGACGAACTCGGCGGGCGAGCCGATTCCCTCGCGCGGCGCGCGCGCGATGCCGATGCTAATGGTGACGGCGATCGGCTTGCCTTCGTGCGAAAACGCATGCCCTTCGACGGCGGCGCGCAGCCGCTCGGCCAGCGTCTCGGCCTCGGCGGCGGCGGTGCCGCGTGAGATCACGGCGAACTCCTCGCCGCCGTAGCGCGAAAAGATGTCCTCGTTGCGCAGGACCCCGTGCGCGAGCTTGGCGAGCTCGATGAGCACGGCGTCGCCCGCGGGGTGACCGTGAACGTCATTGATGCGCTTGAAGTGGTCGATGTCGAGGAACATCAAGGCCAGAGGCGTCTCGTGCCTGATGGCGTAGAGGTACTCGCTCTCGAGGCGCTCCGTAAAGTAGCGCTTGTTGAAGGCCTTCGTGAGCCCGTCGCGCAGCGCCGACTCGGACATCTGGCGCTGGAACATCTCGTCGAGCTTGTCCTGGTAGCTGAACTTCAGGATCGTCGTCGAGCCGAGCAAGATCTTGTCGCCGTCCGCGAGCGCCTGCCGCGTCACGCGCGTCCCGTTGCAGAACGTGCCGTTCGTCGACCCCAGGTCCTCGAGGAAGAACTTTTGCTTGTCGGCGCCTGCGCCTTCCGGGGCGGGCTCTTGCACGACCTGCGCGTGCTCGCGCGAGATGCCCTCGTCGAACAGGCGGATGTGGGCGTTCTCGCCGCGCCCCATGACGGTACGCTCCTCGACCTTGTACATCTCGCCCACGTTCGAGCCCGCGAGGACGACCAGGTAGGCGGCGTTTCCTTCCCCCGGCTGGGGCCCGGGCAAGGGCGAGGTGCGGGTCGTGTCCTCGAACGGATTGGCGACACGGCTCTTCGCCATTTTGGTAGTTTACCCGTCGACGAGGCCGCCTGGCAAACAACCCGGCGACTGCGACCGACCGCCGGCCGCGCCCCAACCCATGCGCATCTACATCGGAACGAGCGGGTTCAGCTACGCCCCCTGGCGCGGCACCTTCTACCCCGAGAAGCTTCCCGCGGCGAAGATGCTGGCCTATTACGCCGAGCGTCTCGATGCCGTCGAGATCAACAACACCTTCTACCGGATGCCGGCGCCAGAGATGCTCGCAAAATGGGCGGCCGAGACGCCGGCCGGCTTCCAGTTCGCGCTCAAGAGCCCGCGCCGCATCACGCACGAAAAGAAGCTCGCCGACGTCGCCGACGTCTTGACGCGCCTGCGCGGGGCCGCGGGCACGCTCGGAGATCGACTTGGCCCCGTGCTCTTCCAGCTCCCGCCCTTCATGAAGAAGGATCTTCCGCGGCTCCAGGAGTTCGTGGCCCAGCTGCCGCCCGGTCTGCGCGCCGCTCTCGAGTTCCGCCACGAATCCTGGTTCTCGTCCGACGTGTACGACGTCCTGCGCTCTCGCGACGCGGCCCTCTGCCTGGCCGAGTCCGAGGAAATCGCGACGCCCATCGAGGAGACCTCGTCTTGGGGATATCTGCGCCTGCGGCACCAGGACTACGACGACGCCGCGCTCTCGACCTGGGCCGAGCGGGTGCGCGCGCGCAGCTGGCAGTCGGCCTACGTCTTCTTCAAGCACGAGGACGAGGGCAAGGGACCGGCCTTGGCCGCCAAGCTCCGCGCCCTCGTCGGCTGACGACCCGCTCGGCGCTCGTTCGTTCTGTCTGAGACGACTTTCGTGAGAGAATTTGGCGTCTATCTCACCTGGGGGTACAGTTACCTACATGGCGCGTGCAATCGCGGGAGCGACGATTTCGTTCGGGCTCGTCTCGATCCCGGTGAAGCTGTATTCGGCGACGCAGGCCTCGGCGGGCGTCTCCTTCCATCTGTTGCACGGCAAGTGCGGCTCGCGCGTCA
>DATKFB010000010.1:0-12282 GCA_035544435.1 Polyangia bacterium | reverse complement strand
CCTCGCGTCGCGCGCGCGCAGACGCCTCCTTCGGCGGTCGCCGCGGCGCCCGCCGCGCCGGCCGGCTCCCCGATCCCGCTGCGCCTCGCGCTGGAGCTCGAGGCGGCGAACGGCGTCGTCACGGGCACTTTCCACAATCAGCTCCTCGGCGCGCGCCTCGACGGACGGTTCTCGGAGCACGTCAGCCTGGGCGGCTACCTCGGCTACGCAAACCTCAAGGGCAAGGACGGCCGCGCGCACGCCGCGCTGACGTACGCGTCGCTCGAATACATGGCGGGCGACCCGACGGCCACCCTGCGCTATCCGCTGCGCTTCGCGTCCGGCTACCTGGCGGCCAACGGGCCCGTCGCGCGGATCTCGGGCGGCATCGCGATCGCCGTGGGCCGGACCGTCGACATCGTGGGCGAGCTCGCGTCCATGGTCTGGCTCACCTACAACCAGAATCTCCTGTCGCTCGATCTCGGGCTCGAGCTCGCGTTCCGGCTCTAGCGGCCCGTTTGCGTCATTGATTGACGCCGCTCGCGAGGAAGCCGCCGTCGACGACGAGGATCTCGCCGTTGACGAAACTCGCGGACTCCGACGCGAGGAACACGGCCGCGCCCACGAGCTCCTCGATGCGGCCGAAGCGCTTGAGGGGCGTGCGCAGCAGGAACTCGCGGCCGCGCTCGGTGCCGTCGAGGAGCGCGCGGTTGATGTCGGTGCGGAACACGCCGGGCGCGATGGCGTTGACGCACACCCCGCGCGGGCCCCACTCGAGCGCGAGCGACTTCGTGAGCGACGCCACGGCCGCCTTGCTCGCGGCGTAGGCCGCGACCTCGTAGAGCGCGACGAACGTCGAGAGCGAGCCGATGTTGACGATGCGGCCGTAGCCGCGCGCGAGCAGCGGCGGCGCGAAGACCTGGCAGGCGCGCAGCGTGCCCGTGAGGTTGGTCTCGAGGATGTCGTTCCACTCGGCCTCGCTGACGTCGAGCGTGGGCGTGCGCTTGGTCTTGCCTGCGCAATTCACAAGGACGTCGATCTTGCCGAAGGCCGCGAGCGTCGCGTCGCGCAGCGCCTCGAGCGACGCGCGCTTTGCGACGTCGCACGGCAACCGCAGGGTCCGCCGCCCGCGCGCCTCGATAGCGCTGGCCACCTCGCCCACGAGCTCGGCGCGTCGCCCGGACGCGACGACGTCGGCGCCCGCCTCGGCGAGGCCGAGCGCGAGCGCGCGCCCGATGCCCGACGTGCCGCCGATCACGACGGCGACGCGGCCTTGGAGATCGCGCGCGCCGCCCGCGCCGACGCCGCCCACGCTCCCACCGCCGGCGCTCACGCCGCCCCCCGCGCGCCGAGCGCCCGCGCGACGATCTCGCGCGCCTCCATGAGGATGGTCTCGAGGTGGGCCGCGCTCGTCATGCTCTCGGCGTAGATCTTGTAGACGTCCTCTGTGCCCGACGGCCGCGCTGCGAACCAACCGTTCTTCGTCACGACCTTGAGGCCGCCGATGGGCGCGCCGTTGCCGGGCGCGCGCGTCAGCTTGGCGATGATGGGCTCGCCCGCGAGCGTCTCGGCCCGCACGGCCGCCGGGTCGAGCTTTTTAAGCGCGGCCTTCTCGGCGGGCGTCGCGGGCGCGTCGACGCGCGTGTAGAACGGCGTGCCGTACTGGGCGCGCAGCTCCTCGTAGTGCGCGCCCGGATCCTTGCCGGTCTTCGCCGTGATCTCGGCGGCGAGCAGGTCGAGGATGATGCCGTCCTTGTCGGTGCTCCACGCGCTGCCGTCCATCTGCAAGAAGCTCGCTCCCGCGCTCTCCTCGCCGCCGAAGCCGCAGCTGCCGTCGAGCAGGCCCGCCACGAACCACTTGAAGCCCACGGGGACCTCGCGCAGCTCGCGCCCGAGGCCGGCGACGACGCGATCGATGAGGGTGCTGCTCACGAGCGTCTTGCCCACGGCTGCGCGCGCCGGCCAGCCCGGCCGGTGCGAGAACAGGTACCGGACGGCGACGGCCAGGAAGTGGTTCGGGTTCATGAGGCCCGCGGGCGTCACGACGCCGTGGCGGTCGGCGTCGGTGTCATTGCCGAAGGCGACGGCGTATCGGTCCTTGAGGGCGAGCAGGTTCGCCATGGCGTACGGGCTCGAGCAGTCCATGCGGATCTTGCCGTCGTGGTCGAGCGGCATGAACGCGAAGCGCGGGTCGACCTTCTCGTTGACGACCGTGAGGTCGAGATCGAAACGCTCGGCGATGCGCGACCAGTAGCGCACGCTCGCGCCACCCATGGGATCGACGCCGAGCTTGAGCCCCGCGCGCTTGATCGCCTGGATGTCGACGACGCGCGGCAGATCCTGCACGTAGGCCTCGAGAAAATCGTATTCGTGCGTCGACGGCGCCTTGCGCGCCTCGGCGTACGGGAGGCGCTTGATGCGCGAGACGCCGGCGCGCAGGAGCTCGTTGGCGCGCGCCTGCACGACGTCGGTGACGTCCGTGTCGGCGGGCCCGCCGTGCGGGGGGTTGTACTTGAAGCCGCCGTCACGCGGAGGGTTGTGCGAGGGCGTGATGACGATGCCGTCGGCGAGCCGGCCGGACGCGGCGCGCCCGTGGTTGTGCGCGAGGATCGCGCGCGAGAGCGCGGGCGTGGGCGTGAAGCCGGCGCCGCCCGTCTCGGCGTCATCGGGCGCGAGGAGCGTCTCGACGTCGTTTGCGGCGAGCACCTCGAGGGCGGTCTGCTGCGCGGGCGCCGAGGCTGCGTGCGTATCGACACCCAAGAAGAGCGGCCCCGTGATGCCGGCGCGCGCGCGGTGCTCGCAGATGGCCTGCGTGATGGCCAGGATGTGCGCCTCGTTGAACGCGCCGTCCTCGGGCGCGCCGCGGTGGCCGCTCGTTCCGAAGGAAACGAGCTGGGCCGGATCGTCGACGTCGGGCGCGCGCGACGTGTAGGCGGCGCGCAGCTTGGCGACGTCGATGAGCAGTTCGGGCGGGGCGGGCTGTCCGGCGAGCGGCGAGAGCGGCATGGGTCGGCGCGAGCATAGCGCGACGGGGCTTTTCGTTTCGGCGTTTTCGCGGGAATGTCCGACGGGCGCCTGGTAGTTTCCACGAGCGATGTTCGGGACGATCGTGGGCCGCGCCCTCTGCCTCCTGCTCGCCGGCTCGGCGCTCGGTCTCGCCGTCAACGCCGCGCGGCCCGACGGCGTGCGCTTCACGAAGTTCGCGTCGCCCAACACCTGCGGCGCGGGCGAGGCGGCCGCGGCCGCGGGCGCCTCGCCCGTCGAGGTTCTGCCGCCGGCGGTCGCCGCCTCGCTGTGCGGCGACGCGCAGACGCTGCTGGCGGACGTGCGCCCGGCCGACGAGTTCGCCGAGGGCCACGTCACGGGCGCGATCCATTTGCCCTGCGCGTCCTCGGGCAGTGCCGCGAGCGCCGCCGTCGATCGTCTCGCGGGCCGCCACACGCTCGTCGTCTATGGCGACGGCACCGAGGACGCCAAGCTCGTCGCCGACGAGCTGCGGCGCCGCGCGGGCCGCGCCGATCTGCGCGTGCTCGTCATCGAGGGCGGCTTCGCCGCCTGGAGCCGGGCCGGCCTCGCGTGCTCGTCGGGGCCGTGCCCCGAGTGCGGCGTGCCCCACGAGCACTAATGAAAGCCCTCGCCCTCGTGCTGCGCCTCGGCCTCGGCGGCCTGCTCGTCGTCGCGGGCGCGCTCAAGCTGCGCGCGCCCGTCGCCTTCGCAACCGAGATCGCGAACTACCAGCTCCTGCCCGCCCTCGCGCCCTACGTCGCGGCGGTGCTCCCCGTCGTCGAGCTCGTCATCGGCGGCGCGCTCGTCGTCGCGCCCCGCGCCTGGCGCCGCGCCGCGGCCCTCGGCGCGTTCGCGCTGCTCGCGACGTTCACCGTCGCGGTCGGCTCGGCGTTCTTCCGGCGCATCAACATCGACTGCGGCTGCTTCGGTACGGGCGGCGGCCCCATCACCGGCCTCACGCTCGCGCGCAACGTCGTGCTGATGGCGGCGGCCGCCACGATCGTGGCGTTCGACGAACGCGATCGAGACTGACCGTCACGCTCACCTTCGACTTTCTCACCCTTCGACGCGCAGCTCGATCGGGCCCGTGCGTCCGCCGGCGCCGCCTTTTTCGCCGGGCTTGCCGTAGATGCACAGGCCGTGGGCGTGCGGTCCCGTGGGCACGGTGAAGCGCAGCTTGTGCTTGCCGATTCCGACGGCGGCGTTGAGGACGTCGGGCTTCGCCGTGCGCAGCTCGACCCAGGCGCCGCGCCCGTCGTCGCGCGTCGCCGTCGCCGTGCCGATCGTCATGCCGTCGAGCGTGACCTCGAACGCCGACGCGCCATCGGGCGGCGACGTCGAGCCTGGGTACTCGGAGGAAACGCGCGCCCGCAGCGCGAGCGCGTACGGAAGGCGCGGGCGCCTCGGCGCGGCGCGGGCGTTGGGCTCGGGCGCGACGACCTCGTAGGCGTACTCGAACCAGCCGGTCTCCGTGCCCCAGGCGTGTGCGACGGCGCCGCCGTCGTAGAGGCCCGTCGCCTCCCAGGACGCGCGCTCGTAGGTCGCCGGGTCCCAGCTCACGCGCACGTCGCCCGCGGCGCCGTCCGCTCCCGACCTCACCTTGGGCACGATCGCCGCCTGGCCCGTGAACTCGCCGTGCAGCGCCATGAGCGGCACCTCGCCGACGTGGGGGCCGAGGTCCGGGTTGACCGCGTCGCCCGGCAGCGCGTGCTCGGAGGCGGCCGCGCGGATCGCCGCGCGCGGTCCCTCGGCGCCCGTTTCGCCCACGCTGATGCCGTGCCGCCGATCGGCGCCGCCCGCAGGCTGGTAGAGCCACACGATGCCGCCGGCGGCGCCATCGAAGCGCAGCCGCTCGAGCACGCGCCCCATCCAGTAGCCGCGCGTCTGGTGTGCCCAGTTGCCGTCGTCGTCGCCGTGGATGCCGAACTCGCCGAGCACGAGCGGCTTGCCCGCGACGTGGTGCGCGAGCTGGACAACGTCGTCGAGGGCCGCCTCGAGGAGCGCCGTGTCGCGGTTCTTGAGCAGATCCTCGGGGTAGACGTGCGCGTCGCAAAAATCTACTTCGGGCAGCTTGCAGACGGCCAGCCAGTCGCGCCGCTCGCTCTCGGTCCGGTAGACGCTCACACCCGGCGTCACGAGGTGGTGTGGATCGAGCGCGTGGACGACCTTCGCCATGTCGGCGACCCACGCCCTGCGGGCCTCGGCGCCCGCTGTCGTCAGCACCGTCGACTCGTTCATGAGCTCCCAGGCGAGGATCGTCGGATCGTCGCGGTAGGGAACGCCCGTGACCTGGTTGCGGCGCTTGAGGAGGCGCTCGAGGTGCGCGCGGTACCAGCCGCGCATCTTCGGATCTGAGTAGAAGCGATCGGCGGCGCCGTACGCGGCGTCCTCGCGCACGCCCGCCCAGCGCAGGTAGCGAGGCACGCCGCCGTAGTCGCTCCAGTTGTTGGCGAGCGTGATGACGAGCCGCACGCCGGCCCGCCCCGCGGCCGCGATGACGCGGTCGAGCTGCCGTGGGCCCGCCTCGACCCAGCCGTCCGGCCCCGCGCGGAACAGGAAGCCCTCGCGCTGCCAGGCCGGCGCGTCGGCCTCGCCCTCGCCGAAGGCCCATACGCGCCCGACGTGCAGGCCGTCCTTGGCGGCGCCTTCGAATACGGCCTCCGTGGCGGCGCGGTTCTTCACGCCGTGCATGACTGCCAGGTTGGCGCCCACGAAGTGGAAGGGCTGCCTATCGATCGTGAGGTCGTGGCCCGAGACCCGCACGAAAGGATCGCCGCTCGTCTTGAGCGGGGCGCCGAGCAGCACGCACGTGATCGCCAGCAGCAGGATCGCGAGGCGCGTGCCCATCCCGGGGCCATGTTACCCGAGCCGGGGCCTTCCGCGCGCACCTATGGCAAAGTGGAGAGCTGCCATGAGCGACTTCCAGTTCCAGGACCTGCTGCCCCTCGGCCCCGACGAGACGCCCTACCGGAAGCTCACATCGGACCACGTGTCGACCTTCGAGGCCGCCGGCAAGACCTTCCTGCGCGTCGAGCCCGAGGCCCTCACGCTGCTGACACGCCAGGCGATGCGCGACATCTCGCACCTGCTGCGTCCGGGCCACCTCGCGCAGCTGCGCGCCATCCTCGACGACGCAGAGGCGTCGCCGAACGACAAGTTCGTGGCGCTCGAGCTGCTCAAGAACGCCAACATCGCCGCGGGCGGCATCTTGCCGTCGTGCCAGGACACGGGCACGGCCATCGTCATGGGCAAGAAGGGCCAACAGGTCTGGACGGGTGGCGGCGACGAGGCCGCCATCGCGCGCGGCATCTACGAGACGTACCAGACCGCGAACCTGCGCTACTCGCAGCTCGCGCCGCTCGACATGTACGAGGAGTCGAACACGGGCAGCAACCTGCCCGCGCAGATCGAGCTTTACGCCACCGATGGTGACGCCTACAAATTCCTCTTCTTCGCGAAGGGCGGGGGCAGCGCCAACAAGAGCCTCCTCTTTCAGGAGACGAAGGCGCTCCTCAACCCGACGAGCCTCATGAAGTTCCTCGAGGCCAAGCTGCGCAGCCTCGGCACGGCGGCTTGCCCGCCGTATCACCTCGCGATCGTCATCGGCGGCCCCTCGGCCGAGTACTGCCTCAAGGTCGCGAAGCTCGCGTCGGCGCGCTACCTCGACACGCTGCCCACTGGCGGCAACGCGCTCGGGCGCGGCTTCCGCGACCTCGGCCTCGAGCGCGACGTGCTCGCGCTCGCGCAGCGCACGGGCGTTGGGGCGCAGTTCGGCGGCAAGTACTTCTGCCACGACGTGCGCGTCGTGCGCCTGCCGCGGCACGGCGCCTCGTGCCCTGTCGCCATTGCCGTCTCGTGCTCGGCCGACCGGCAGGCGCTCGGGAAGATCACGAAGGACGGCGTCTTCCTCGAACAGCTCGAGAGCGACCCCGCGCATTACCTACCCGAGATCGTCGACGAGCACCTGGCGGGCGAGGTGATCTCCGTCGATCTCAAGCGTTCCATGGCGGAGATCCGCGCGACGCTCTCGCGCTATCCGATTCGCACGCGCCTCTCGCTGACGGGGCCCATGGTGGTCGCGCGCGACATCGCGCACGCCAAGATCAAGGAGATGCTCGACCGCGGCGAGCCCATGCCGGATTACCTGAAGGACTTCATGGTCTATTACGCCGGGCCCGCCAAGACGCCCGCGGGTTACGCGTCGGGCTCCTTCGGGCCCACGACGGCGGGGCGCATGGACGCCTACGTCGACCAGTTCCAATCACGAGGTGGCAGCATGGTCATGCTCGCCAAGGGCAACCGCTCGTCGGCCGTCACGGCGGCCTGCCGCAAGCACGGCGGCTTTTACCTCGGGTCAATCGGCGGTCCGGCCGCTCGCCTCGCCAAGGACTGCATCCGCAAGGTCGACGTGCTGACGTTTGCCGAGCTCGGCATGGAGGCCGTGTGGAAGATCGACGTCGTCGACTTCCCGGCCTTCATCGTCGTCGACGACAAGGGCAACGACTTCTTCGCCGAACTCACGGGCGTGCCCGAGGCCAAGCCGCCCGCGCCGCCCGCCCGCAAGCTCGACGTTCTCTGACGTTCTTTAGGGACGGGCGCCGTGCAGCGGTGGACCGCCGCCCATGGCCCCCATGGGCAGCGGCTTCTTCGAGAAGCCGGCGGGCACGGCGAACTTCCCCGCGGGGATCGAGCCTCGCTTGACGCTCTTGAGCTGCTCCTCCTCGCCGTGGCCCGCCTCGAGCGGACGGCGCGTCACGGGGAAGCCCGGGTACTTGTCGAACTGCTCGAACATCTGGCGGCCCCCGCCCGCGCTCATCGTCCCGCTGCTCTTCGCCATGTCCTCGGCGAACTTGCGCAGGCCCTCGAAGTCGCTTCGCTGCAGCACGCTCGCGTTCCACGGCGCGACGCAGTCCTCCTCCTTGGGCGCCGCGTCCTCGAGCACGCGGTACATCTCGCAGGAAAAGCCGTTGATGGTCTTCTTGTCGCCCATGCGCTCGAACTTGAGCTCGCGTGGCTTGGCGGTCTTGCCGCCCATCATGTCCTCGATGCGCTTGCGCTGCTCGGGTGGCATGGACTTCATGCGCTCTTCCATCTCAGCGCGGCGCGCCTCGAGCTGCGCGCCGAAGCGCTTCATGTCGGCCTCGGTGATCTCGGTGTAGGTCTTCGCGGCCTCGTCGACCATGAGCATGCGCTTGCCGGCGGCGTCGACGATGACGGTCGTCGCGCGCTGGCCCATGCCCTCGCCGGGGTTCTCCATGCGCATCTTGTCGCCATCGACGTAGAGGACCGACTGGGTGTTGGCGCCGCGCTGCATGACGAGCGTGACGCCGGCGTGGGCCCGGCCGCCCGCGAGGAGTGACGCGGCCATGACCGCGAGGAGCGTGAAACGACGGGAAATCGAGCAGAGCGTCGAAATCATGCGCGGCAGCATCGCACCACCCGGCTTGCGCGTCCAACGCCGATCGTGCACAACCTCCCGCCGTGTCCGCTCCTGATGGCCTCGCCGCGTCCGACGCCTCTCCACCCCCACCGCCCGCGCGCGACGCGTTCTGGGCGCTCGTGCGCGAGTCGCTCGCGGGCTCTCGACGCGACCTGACGGCCGAGACCCTCGGCCGCGCCATCCTGCTCCTGGCCGTCCCCATGGTCCTCGAGATGGTCATGGAGTCGATCTTCGCCGTGGCCGATATCTTCTGGGTCTCGAAGCTCGGGCCCGACGCCGTCTCGGTGGCGGTCGTCACCGAGTCGATGATGGCGATGCTCTACACGCTCGCCATAGGGCTGGCGATGGGCACGGGCGCCGTCGTGGCGCGCCGAACGGGCGCCAAGGATCCCGATGGCGCGGCGCGCGCCGCCGTCCAGGCCATCATCCTCGGCGGCCTCGCCGCCGCCGCGGTCGGTCTCGTGGGCGCCTTCGCGGGCACGCGCCTCATGGCCGCCATGGGCGCCCCGTCGGGCGCGCTCGCCATCGGCGCCGCGTACCCGCGCATCATGATCGGCGGCAGTATCACCGTGCTGCTGCTCTTCGTCATCAACGCCGCCTTCCGCGGGGCCGGCGACGCCTCGATCACGATGCGCACGCTCTGGCTCGCGAACGGCATCAACATCGTCCTCGGACCGTGCTTGATTTTCGGTTGGGGGCCGTTCCCGCGGCTGGGCGTCACGGGCGCCGCCGTCGCGACGACGATCGGGCGCGGCGTGGGCGTGCTCTTTCAATGCCGGGCGCTCGCGCGCGGCCGCGGCCGCCTGCGCGTGGGGCGCGCGCACCTCGTCGCCGACGGTCCGACGCAGCGGACGATCCTGCGCCTTTCGCGCAGCGGCGCCCTGCAGATGTTCGTCGGCATGGCGAGCTGGCTCGTGCTCGTGCGCATCGTCTCGCGCTTCGGCAGCAACGTCATCGCGGGCTACGGCATCGCCTTCCGCGTCGTCATGTTCGCGCTCCTGCCTTCGTGGGGGCTCGGCAACGCCGCCGCGACGCTCGTGGGGCAGAACCTCGGCGCGCGCAGGCCCGAGCGCGCCGAGCAGGCCGTCTGGCGCGCCGCCTTCTACAACTTCGTCTTCCTCGGCGGCGTCGGGCTCTTGCTCGTCATCTTCGCGAGCGACGTCGTCCGCCTGTTCTCGAACGTGCCCGAGGTCGTGACGGCGGGCGGGAAATGCCTGCGTATCGTGAGTGCCGGCTTTCTCTTTTATGCCTACGGAATGGTCGTCACTCAGGCGTTCAACGGCGCGGGCGACACGCGCACGCCCATGCTCATCAATGTCGTCTGTTTCTGGATTTGGGAGATTCCCGCGGCCATCGTGCTCTCGGGCCCGGTCGGCCTCGGTCCCACGGGCATTTTCTTCGCGATTGCCGCGGCATTTTCGCTCGTCGCCGTGCTCGGCGTGGCCTTGTTTCGCCGAGGTAGGTGGAAGTCGGCAGAGGTATGACCGTTTGACCGCCGCGGACGTCTTTTCCTGGCGCGGGCCGCGGGGCGCACGTTAATCTTGATGGCGATCCTTCTCGTCTCGTCCTCGTTCGTCGCGGCGGCGCTCCCCATATTTGGTTACTTTCCACATTGCCATTGGCACATTTGGGGCGCCCGGCACGCATCGGTGACCGGAATGCTTGAGGGTTACTGCAGACGGCAGCTCCGTCGATCACTGAACGAAAGAAGCGAGGAAAGAAATGGGTAACAGGCTCTACGTGGGCAATCTGCCCTACAGCGTGACCGAGCTCGACTTGCGCGACCTGTTCGCGCCCATGGGCACGGTGACCGAGGCGAAGATCGTGACCGATCGCGAGACGGGACGTCCGCGCGGCTTCGGCTTCGTCGAGATGTCGAACGAGGCGGAGGCCAAGAAGGCCATCGCCGAGCTCGACGGGCGTGACGTGCAGGGTCGTCCCGTGGCCGTCAAAGAGGCCGAGGAGCGTCGGGGCGGCGGTGGCGGCGGCGGCGGTGGTCGCGGCTTCGGCGGCGGCGGTGGTGGTGGTGGCGGCGGACGCGGCGGATACGGTGGTGGCGGCGGTGGCGGCGGCGGCGGCGGTGGTCGTCGGGATCGCTGGTAGCACGATCGTTCCCATCGAGATTCGCGTGGCGCGGATGGAGGTCCCGCCACGCGGTTTCGCACCCAAGGTGAGCGCTGGAATCAAACGACTACGCGTCTGAGCCCGTCCGCCCCACATCGATCCTCTTCTGGGGGGTGCAGGTGGCGGCCGTGGTCGGCGTCGCATGGCTCGGCTTCTCATGGCGCGGGCTCGCGCTCGCGTGCGGGCTCTATGCCGTTCGCATGTTCGGGCTGACGGCCGGGTTTCACCGGTACCTCGCCCACCGTTCCTTCAAGACGAGCCGCGCCTTCCAGTTCGCGCTCTCGCTCCTCGGGACGCTTGCCCTGCAGAAGGGGCCGCTGTGGTGGGCCGCGCACCACCGCGCGCACCACAAGTACTCGGACACGCCGCGGGACATCCACTCGGTGCGCCAGAACGGATTCTGGTGGGCGCACGTCAAATGGATCATGGTCGGCAGGTTCGAGCCCACCGACTGGGAGCGCATCAAGGATCTCTCGATCTACCCGGAGCTGCGCTGGCTGAACACGTTCTACCTCGTGCCGCCGCTCCTCGGCGCGCTGGTCCTCGGTCTCACGCTGGGCACCTGGGGCGTCGTGTGGGGCTTCCTCGTCTCGACGACGCTGCTGTGGCACGGTACGTTCTGCGTGAACTCGCTCGCGCACGTGTGGGGCCGCAAGCGCTACGCGACGGAGGACGACAGCCGCAACAACTTCGTCATCGCGCTCTTCACGCTGGGCGAAGGCTGGCACAACAACCATCACCACTACCAGCGCTCGGAGCGGCAGGGCTTCTTCTGGTGGGAGCTCGACATCACCCACCTCGTGCTCACGGCCCTGTCGTGGGTGGGGCTCGTCTCCGAGCTCCACGCGCCGCCGCGGCACGTGCGCGACGGCGTCCAGCCCCCCGAGCAACAAGCGGCGTAGACGCCGGCTGCGGCCCTACGGCTCGGGTCGGAACCGCGACTTGTAGTGGCGGCAGCGCGCCGTCTGGATGTAGCCGTAGATGGCGGACGCCAGGTACGGGACCGTGGCGATGCCGATGCCGATCGTGATGAGGCGCGATCCGGCGTCGCGTTCGATGTACGTGAGCGTCCCCAGGCTGCCGCCGATGATCGTGTCGACGACGGGCAGCCCGATCGAATCCGTGCACGGGTGCTCCGACGAGTCGGCGCGCACGGGATCGGGCCACGTCGAGGGCGGCGGCGCCGGCTTGACGACCTGGAACGAGCAGCCACCGACGAGGAGCGCGAAGAAGGCGGCGACGACCACCTTCCGGCGGGAAGCTCGGCGCGTGTGCTCGGGCGACATGGCGCCCCTGGTTACCACGACGCGCGCGCGCTCACCAATTTGCTCAGGTCAGGCGCACGCACACGCGCAGCGGGCGCCGCTCGCCTTGGTCGTCAAAGCGAACGGTGAAGGTCGCGCCGTCGTTGACGTGGGGGGGGATCGCGAGCAACGCCGTGACGTCGTCCGTGATGGTGCCCGCGAACTCGCAGCGGGCGCACCAGAGGCGGTCGCGCGTCGCGCATCCGCCGCAGGTGGGGCAGGGCACGCGCAGCGGCACGCCGAGGGCGGCGTGTCCGCCCGCGCGCGCCTCGTCTGGCGTGATGAGAAGCTCGACGACGCCGTCGGGCCGCTCGCGCGCCACGCCGCGCGCCACGAGCGTGTGCAACGGCGCCGCGAGGCGCGCGATGACGACGAGCCCGGGGCGCGCCGAGACCGCCGCGCCGCCGCGGGCCGCCGAGGCGAGGGCGC
>DATKFB010000009.1:0-6644 GCA_035544435.1 Polyangia bacterium | reverse complement strand
TGATGAGCTTGGCGATGGCCCCGACGACGAGTCCCACGATGAGTGCCCACAGGATGTGCATGGTTCGATCCTTTCGAGTGAGAGAAAGCTCCGTGACCTAGCCATAGCGACGCGCGTGCCGGCCCGAAGACCGCGGCCTCTCGGGGCGTCGGGGCCGGCGACGTCACGGATGAGTAGCGCCGCGTCGCCTTCGGTAACGGTCGTCCGAGCCCGGGCGATGCGCGCGGCAGCCCGGCGGCCCCCGCGCCTGGCACATGGATTGAATTTGGAACCGCGAGCCGGTGGGTCGGCACGGGGCAGATCTGGGCGCCGGCCCGACAGAGACGAGGCACAGGAGGCAAGTGGACATGCCGACGACAATGAGGACATCCAGGCCACCCCGCACGAAGGCACACCGTTCGAGGCGGTGGCTTCCCGTATCGTTCGCGCTCGCCCTGACGCTCAGCTTCGGGACGGCCGACGCCTGGGCCAAGGGGAATCCGCCCGCACGCGCGGCCGCGGAAGCCCCTGCGCCGCCGGAGACGCGGACGCAGGCACCTGCGCCCGCGCCCGCCCCAGCCTTCGACGACGTCTACGCCGAACGCGAGGCGAGCGCCGCGGGCCTCGAGGCCTTTCGAGGTGGCGACGTCGTCATCATCGGCAGCACGGGCCTGATCATCCTGCTGCTCGTCATCCTCATCATCTTGCTGCTTTGAAGCTCGCTCTCTTCCGCGCCGGCCGCGCGGCGATCCTCTTGGTCGCCGTCGCCGGTTGCTATCGCGGCTCCGCGCGGACGGTCTCCTTGGCCGAGATCGACCGACAGCCGGGTTGGTTGATGGTCCGCGGCGTGCGCGTCATTCGGCAGGAATCGGCCCATGACTGCGGAAGCGCGGCGTTGGCGATGGTGCTCGACCACTGGGGCGTCGCCGACGCCGCGGCCCAGATCCGATTGGCCATGCCCTCGGCGCGGGAGCAGGGCTCGACCGCGGGCGCGCTCCGCCAGTTCGCGCGCGACAAAGGGCTGCGCGCCTTCCTCATCACGGGCGGACATGCGGATCTCGTGCGCGAGCTTCGCGCCAATCGGCCGGTCCTCGTCGGCCTCGTGCAGCGCTACACGAGCGACAAGGTCTTGTCTCACTACGAGGTCGTCATCGGTATCAACGAAACCACCAGCCACGTCCTGCTCCTGGATCCGGGACGCGGCCCCCGCGAGGATGGGCTCGCGTCTTTCGACCGCGAATGGCGCGACGCGGGGCGGCTCACGCTCGTCGTCGCGCCGGCATGAGAGCGGGGCGCATCTGCGGCGCCGGCCCGCTCGTCGGCGCCGCCGTGGTCGCGCTTCTGGGCGCAGCGTGCGGCACCGCTTATCAACCAGCGGCGAGCCCACGCATCGGCATCGTCATCCGCCATGGCGTTCCTTGGTACGTCAAAGAAGGCGCCGAGACGCCGATTGGACCGCTCGGCGGCGATCTCCCAGCGCTCGTCGCGGGCGAGCCGGACGCAGTTCGCTACGCGCGGCGCGCGCGCCGCCAGCTCGTCCTCGGCGTCCCTGCCTACGTGTGCGGCCTCGCCGCGGTCGTCGTCGGCGCCGCGATCGCCAAGCCGGCGGGCTGGTTCGCCGCCGGCGCGGGCGTCGCGACGGCCGGAGTCGGCCTCGGCCTCATGGGCGCTGGCACAATGAACGCGGTCGACGCCATCAACATCTACAACGACCACGTCGAAAACGCGGCGTCCCGCTGAAGGCTAAGGCGCGGACGCGCTCTCGATGCACTTGAGATCGTTCCCCGCGACGTGACAGACGAAGATCTTCCGATTCGCGCCGAGGAGGGAGTTGCGGGCGAGGACCACCGTTCCGTCCGGTGTCGCCGCCATCCCGCTGTAAGCGCACCCGCCGGCGAAAAGACCCGACAAGACGATGCAGACCGCGAGCATCGCGGCGAGGCCGAGGGATTTCGTGGCGTTCGGGAACCGTCGAATGCCTGGCATGGGCGCTCCTTGGATGAGGTTTCTCAACGCATAAGCACTGATCCCGGTCGCGGCGACCGTCGCTCACAAAATCGCTCGCGCGTCTGGCGCACCCCGGGACCGGCCTTACCTTGTCGGTAGAATGCCCGATGCATCCACGCCGGCCCGCGCGCCCAGGGCAGAGGACACGAAAGCAAGCCGTCGCTTCACGGTCTGCGGCGGCACGGACGTGGGCCGAGAGCGCGACGAGAATCAAGACACGTTCGTGATCGCAGATCTCGCGTCCGGCCGGATGAGCCGCCCGTGCGTCCGCACCGAGGTGTCGGTCTGCCGCCCCGGGATGCTGGCCGTCGTGTGCGACGGGATGGGCGGCCCGCCCGCGGGTGACGTCGCCGCGGAGGTGGCCGCCGCGACGATCAAAGACGAGCTCGCCGGGGCCGGCTCGGCGCTCGTGAACGCGCCCGGGCCCGCGCTGAAGAGCGCGCTCGAAGGCGCGAACCGCGCCATCCTCGCGGAGGCCAACGCCCACCCGGAGGACAAGGGCATGGGCACGACCTGCACGGCGGCCGTCTTCGGCCTGGATCATCTCTGCCTCGCCCAGGTAGGTGACTCGCGCGCTTATCTGCTGCGGGGTGGGCGGCTCGAGCTCCTCACGCGAGATCAGACCATGGCGTCGCAGCTCGTCGAGGCGGGTGTCCTGCGGCCCGATCAGGTCGAGCACTTTCCGTATCGGCACGTCCTCGCACAGGCGCTCGGCACCACGGGGCGCGTTCAGCCGGTCATCACCGACATCCCGCTCCAAGAGGGCGATCGTGTCCTCCTGTGCTCGGATGGCCTGCATGGTCCCGTGCCGGACGATGCGATCGCGTCGATCCTCAAGGCACCCGACGATCCTGCCGCCACCGCGCAAGCGCTCATCGCCGCCGCGCTCGCTTCCGGCGGACCAGACAACGTCACGGTCGTCGTCGCCGACTGCGGCCCGTTCGAGGCGCCGCGTTGAAGAGGTTGGTGCTCGCCGCCCTCGCCGTCGTGGCGCTGGGAGCGCTCGGGCTCGTCGCCTGCGGCGCGCATGGCGGCGGCGCGCCCTCGCCCCGCGATCAAGCCGCCGAGAAGCCTCCGTGGGACGCGGGGCTTCCGCTGCCGCCAGCCCCCGGCGGGCGCGGCGTCATCGTTCCGTCGGACGTCGGCCTCGGCGCCGGCCCTGCCGGACCCACGAGCAACAGCCAGACGTCTCCGCCGCTGAGCCCGGCGCCGACCTCGACCACGGGACAGTAGCGCCGGCCTGCGCTCTGGCGGCGCCATGTAGCGGCGCGCGGGCGGGCCGCCGCCGCTCGGCCGGGGGATCCGGTAGATTCGGCGGCGCTGATGAAAGTCCTGCTCCTCACGCCGCCGATGGTCCAGGTGAACACGCCCTACCCGGCGACGGCGTACCTGACGGGATTCCTGCGCACGCACGCCGCCGCTCGCGGCGTCGTGGCTGCGCAGGACGATCCGGCGCTCGCGCTCGTCCTGCGCCTGCTGTCGCGGGACGGGCTCGCGGCGGTCGGCGACGAGCTGGAACGAAGGCGGCCCCGCGCCGCGCGCCGCGGGGAGACCGCGGTCCGCCCGCCATCGGTGGCGTTCTTCCTCGCCGAGCGCGAGCGTTACCTCGCTACGATCGACGCCGTCGTACGCTTCCTCCAAGGCGGCGACCCAACGCTGGCCCTGCGCATCGCGGGCCGCGCGTTCCTGCCCGAGGGGGCGCGCTTCACAGTGCTGCGCGACGACGCCGACGACGAGACGCTGCTCTGGGCCTTCGGCCAGCTGGGGCTCGTCGATCGCGCCAAATACCTGGCCACGTTGTACATCGACGATCTGGCCGACGTGGTGCGCGACGGCATCGACGCGCGCTTCGAGCTCGCGCGCTACGGCGAGGCGCTCGCGGCGAGCGCGCCGACCTTCGACGCGCTTCGCGAGGCGCTCGATGCCCCGCCCACCTTGATCGACGCTTGGCTCGACGAACTGGCCGTCGAGCTGGCCCGGCGCCACGCGCCGGATCTCCTCGCGCTCACCGTGCCGTTTCCCGGCAACGTCTACGGGGCGTTCCGCATCGCGCGCGCCGCGAAGCGCGCGCGACCGGAGACCGTGGTCGCCATGGGCGGCGGCTACGTCAACACCGAGCTGCGCGGGCTCTCGGATCCACGCGTCTTCGAGCACGTGGACTACATCACCCTCGATGACGGCGAGGCGCCATTGCTGGCGCTCATCGACTTCCTGCTCTCGGGCCGCGACGAACGGCGGCCTCTGCTGCGCACGATGCTGCGCGAGGGCGATCGCGTCGTCACGCGCAGCGATCCGTCGCTCCACGACATTCCCCACGCCGAGACGGGCACACCCACCTACGACGGTCTGCCCCTCGGGCGCTACCTGTCGCTCATCGAGATGCTCAACCCCATGCACCGGCTCTGGTCCGATGGCCGCTGGAACAAGCTGACCGTCGCGCACGGCTGCTACTGGAAGAAATGCACGTTCTGCGACGTCACGCTAGACTACATCGGCCGTTACGATCCGCTCGCGGCCGACCTGCTCGTCGATCGCATCGTCGCGCTCGCCGCAGAGACCGGCCAGAGCGGCTTTCATTTCGTCGACGAGGCGGCGCCCCCCGCGGCGCTGCGCGCGCTCGCGGAGCGTCTCATCGCGCGTCGCGTGACCATCACGTGGTGGGGCAACATCCGCTTCGAGAAGACCTTCACGCCCGCCCTCGCCGCGCTGCTCGCGCGCTCGGGCTGCGTGGCCGTGAGCGGGGGCCTCGAGGTAGCGTCCGATCGCCTGCTTGCCCTCATGAAGAAGGGCGTGACCGTGGCGCAGGTGGCCCGCGTCTCGCGCGCCTTCACCGACGCCGGCATCATGGTTCACGCGTATCTGATGTACGGCTTTCCCACCGAGACGCAGCAGGAGACCATCGACGCCCTCGAGCGCGTGCGCCAGCTCTTCCAGGAGGGCTGCATCCAGTCGGCGTTCTGGCACCGCTTCGCGGCCACGGCCCACAGCCCCATCGGCCTTCGCCCCGAGCTCTTCGGAATACGCCTGCGCCCCGAACCGGCGTCGAGCTTCGCGCGCAACGAGCTGCCGTTCGAGGACCCGGTCGGCTGCGATCACGAGACGCTCGGCCGCGGGCTGCGCAAGGCCGTCTATAACTTCATGCACGGCATCGGCCTAGACGCCGACGTGCGCACGTGGTTCGCGGAGCGCCCGAGGGAGCGCCCGAAAGCCCGGGCGAGGGGGGCTCCCCGCCTGCCCCCGCCCGACGTGCCACCCGACTTGATTCGCAAGGCGCTGCGCGCCCCATAAAAGCGCGCCGCGCGGGCTTCGCGCGTGTCCTTCTGAGCTCGGCGAGCACGCGGTCGAGCACGGCGTAGCTCTGGTTCATGCCGCCCTCCATGCCCGACTTCAGCACTCCGTCGCGCTCGAAAGTCGTGTGGAACAGGGACGTCGTCACGACCCTCGTGCGCCCCTCGCCCAGATCCTCGAGCGTAGCGTCCTGGACCGCGACATACCCCGGCATGCCATCCCACTCGAACGTCTCGACGACGCGCGACGGTGGCACGATCTCGCGGAAGCGGCCCTCGAAGCCTGCCTCTCCATCGGGTCCATTCTCGACGAATCGCCAGTTGCCGCCGCGCTTGAGCACTGGGCAGCGAACGAAGAGTGGACCTGGCTTGGCGACCTCGATCGAGTGGCTAACTTGCTTGTCTGGGACCGCGGGCTTCTCTTGTTCGGAGGCCAGTCATGAACATGCAGCATCGGTACTGGCAGATCGTCTGGGTGGTGCGTTCGTTGGGCCCGCTGAACGGCGACCGCAGCTCACGGGGTTGAGGACGGTCATGGCGTCTCCTAAGTGGTTCGAGCGGGATCTCGTCGGCGACACGTCCGCGCACGAAAACAGCGGGTGGCTTTGGCTCGCCGTGAGCGGCAAGGCGGCGATCTCGAGGCCAGGCGCGCTCCTCGCGGCTGGGATGGCGGTGCTCGTCGCCGCGCTCGTGGGAATGCCGTCGGTGCTCGTCGGCGTGCCCGTGATCTTCACGCTGCTCTTTGCGGGCACGTTCCTCGATGGGAAGACCCGGCAGATGGCGCTGCGGCGCGCGCGCGCCCTCCCCATCGAGCTCCCTCCCCTCACGACCTTCTCCGATCCGAAAGCGCGGATCCTGCTCGAGCGGCTGGCCCGGAGCCGCGAGGCGATCCGCGAGGTGCTCGAGGCGACGCCCCGCGGCGGCAGTTTCGATCTCGAGCCCGCGCTCACGCGCGTTCCGCAGCTCGAGCGTCAAATCGTCGTGATCGCGGCGCGCGTCGAGTACGTCGCGCGGTTCGTCGCGACGACGGCGGTGAGCTGCCTGCGCGCGGACGGCGAGCGCCTGCGCGAGCGCGCGCGCGAGCGCGACGGCAAGGTCCGCGAAAGCCTCCAGCGCGCCGCCGAGCTGAGCCGATCGCACTTCGAGTCCGTGCTCATGCTGCAGGCCGAGGGGGAGCGGCTCCTCGGCATGGGCGAAGAGGCGCTCGCGACACTCGAGCAGCTGCCCGCAATGATCACGTCGGTGCAGCTGCGCCGGTTCGAGGCCTGCGACGGCAACGGCGAGGGACAGCTCACTGAGGCGACCTGCGACCTCGTCGAGGGGCTACGCGCGCTCGATCAGACATTGCGCGAGCCTTTGGCCTCATAGCGC
>DATKFB010000008.1:0-6829 GCA_035544435.1 Polyangia bacterium | reverse complement strand
GCACTTCCAGCTGCCCTCGTAGCCCTTGAAGAGAGCGTCCACCTCGGGAGCGGGCTTCGGCGGACCGGCCGGCGCGGCGGCGGCGGGGGCTGCGGCCGCGGCGGGCGCCGCTGCGGCGGCGGGCGCCTTGTCGGCGGCGTGGGCGGAGAGGGCGATGGCCCCCGAGAACAGCGTTCCGGTGATCACGAGCGAGGCGAGCTTGGTCATGGTTGGTTTTCTCCTTGGCGCGGAAGATACACCGATCGGAAATCTTGCGAGGAAAAACACACCCGCCGGCGGCCTGTCAGGGCGGAGCCGGCGCCGGCGCATGCGCGAGCGCGACACCCGGGTCGACGATCGCCGCGAGGCTGCGGCCGAGGTTCGGCAGCATGGCTCCCGCGACTGCGAGCCCCGCGATGCCGGCGCCCACGACGAGGACGCTGCGGGTGGTGCCAGCGCCACGCGCAACGGGCGCGTCGCTCAGAAGAGATCCTTCCAGCGGACGAGCTTCACGCCGCGGCGCTCGAAGGCGCGACGGACCTTGTGGGAGGTCAGCGCGACGAGCTCGTGCGCGCGCAGGTGCGGCGCCTCGCCCGGCTCGGCCCCGGTGTCGTCCTCCTCGCCGGGGTGGCAGATGAGCTCGTGGGCGCCGGGGCCCATGCGCCCCAGGATCTCGAGGATACGCACCTCGTCGAGCCGGCCGACCTCGACGAAGCCCCAGCTCTGCGGGCCGTGGCGGAGCGCGCCCATCTGACGGCGCGTGAGCCACGCGAGCCCCGTGAGCAGACCCGCCTCGAGGCCGCGCGTCGGGTCGGTGAGCCACGCGAGCGTGGGCCGCTCGACGGCGCTGCGGATGCCGGCGATGCCGTGCTTGCGGGCCACCGTCTCCATGGCGCGCCCCACGGCGGGCACGAAGCCGAGGTGGCGGTGCGTGTCGACGTGGTCCGGGCGCACGCCGGCGTCCCGCAGACGGGAAACCTGTGCGTCGAATTCACGTTCAATTTCATGTATATCTACGTTACCAATCATCCAAGACTTGAAGACGTCTTGGGCCCGCGTCGGGAACCCGCCGTCTGGGTTCGTCAAGCTCGGGAGGCTCGCGGACGCGCTCACGGGACGGCCGCCGACGAGCGTGAGGTGAACGCCCACGCCCAGGTCGGGCGCCTCGCCGAGCAGCGCGCAGACGCCGCGCAGGTCGTCGCAGTTGCCCAGCACGGAGGTGCTCGTGACGACGCCCTCGCGGTGCGCGCGCAAGATGCCGCGCGAGACGCCGGGGGAGCATCCGAAGTCGTCCGCGTTGACGACGAGCATGGTCTCGGAAGCGGTCACGGGAACACGCGCCGCGGTGTGGTCGTCGGTGGTCGCAAGGGGATGGTTGAAGCCGCCGAAACGCAGCGTTCTCGAGGGCGTTCTACCATCTCCCCGAATTGACCACCTAGAGCGATGGTGATATCTCAGACGCCATGGGAAAGCGCATCTTGATCGCCGACGACAGCGTGACGATCCAGAAAGCTTTCGTGATGACGCTCGTTGGCGAGGACTTCGCCGTCACGGCCGCGCGCTCGGCCGACGAGGGCCTCACGCTCGCGCGCCAGACGCGGCCCGACCTCGTGATCGCCGACGCGGCGATGCCGGGCCGCTCGGGCTACGAGCTCTGCGCGGCTCTCAAGGCCGACGCTGCCTTGCGCGGCATCCCCGTCTACATCTTGTCGTCGACGCACCGGCCTTACGACGAGGCCAAGGGCCAGCAGGTCGGCGCCGACGGGAACCTCGTCAAGCCGTGGGAGACGGGCGGGCTCATCGAGAGGCTGAAGGGCGCGACGGGCCTCGCGGCGCGTCCGGCGGCGGCCGCGGCGCCCGCGTCGCGGCCGGCGAGCGCGTTGCCCACGGCGGCGGTCGACGCCGACTATTCTGTCGACGTGGTCGTCCGCGACACGGCGCCCGCGCCCGCGCGCACGACCGCGCCCGTTCAGCCCGTTCATACGATGGCGCCGGCGGCCCACGCGCAACCGGCGGCGCGGCCCGCCGCACCGTCGGGCATGCCGGCCGGCGGCCTGCGTCCGTCGCTGATCCCGGGCGTGCGCCCCGGCGCGATGCCGCCCTCGCGTCCCGGCACCTCGCCGTCGCGCACGCTCGGCGGCACGACGCCCATCGGCCCGTCGGTCCCGCCGCGCCCGGCCAGCGCCGCGCCCATGGGGCGCACGCTCTTCGGTCTGCCGGCCGCCAGCATGCCGTTCCCGGGCGCGCCGCGCCCCGCGCCCGTGAGCGTCGCTCCCGCGCACGCGCCGGCTCCTGCGCACGCGCCGACACCCGCGCACGCGCCGTCGCCGACCTATGTGCCCGAGCCGATGGCCGCGCGGTCGTCCGCGTCGCCCGCGCTGTCCTCGGCCGTGGGCAGCATGGTCGATCAGAAGGTCGCCGCGATGGCGGCGAGGGGCCCCGAGTACGAGGCGCTCGCGAAGCTCTCGCGAGAGGTCATCGAGCAGATCGTCTGGGAGATCGTTCCGGAGCTCGCCGACGCCATCATTCGCGAGCACGTCGCCAAGCGCGGCACGGCCTAGCGGCGTCTGGGCGAAGGAGAGGCGATGGCGATCGAGCTCTTCATGATCAGCGGCAGCCCGTTCGCCTGGCGGGTGTTGCTCGCGCTCGAGCTCAAGGGGCTGCCCTACGAGACGCGCGTCCTGCAGGTCTCGAAGGATGAGCAGAAGGCGCCGGCGTTTCTCGCCATCAATCCGCGCGGCCGCGTGCCTGCGCTGCGCGACGGGGAGACGGTCGTGTGCGAGTCGCTCGCCATCCTCGCGTACCTCGATCGCAAGTACCCCACGACGCCGCTCTTCGGCGCGACGCCCGCCGAGGCTGCGCGCGTGTGGCAGACGGCGCTCGAGGCCGTGAGCGATCTCGATCGCCCGACCGAAGACTACATAGTGCCGCTCTACTTCGGCCGCGCCACCGAGGAGGCCGCCAAGATCCGCGCCGCCGTGCCGGCGCTGCGCGCCGAGCTCGCCGGTCTCGACGCCACGCTGCGCGACCGCACCTGGCTCGTGGGCAACCGCGTCACGGCGGCCGACGTCGTCATCTATCCCATGTTGAAGTCCGTCGAGCGCGCCGCCGGCAAGCCGGGCGCCGACGCCTTCGGCCTGGGCTTCGTCCCCGTCGCGGATCGGTATCGCTCGCTCGCGCGCTGGATGCGGCGGATCGAGGCGCTCCCCGGCTACGAGCGCACGTACCCGCCACACTGGCGCTGAGGGCGGCTGCCCGCCCTCGGGCCTTCGTCTTTCTCGTAACCGTCGAGGGCGCCGCGATTACTGCGGCGACCAGGAGCAGAGCTGACCGTCGGCGCCCGCGATGACGCGACCCTTGACGGCGATGGGCGAGGTCCAGGGCCGCACGCCGTTGCACGTCCCCGCACCGCCCCCGAACACGGACACGCCCGTCTCGCCGTCGACGCCGCTGAGCTTGCTCCCGTTCATGTACCAGACCACCACCTCGTTGGTGCCGTCGGTGGACGTCGCGATGGGCGAAGAGCTGCCGCCCGTGCCCGCGCACCACGCTACCTTCGCGGTTGGCGGGCTTCCGGGCGAGACGGCAACCGAGACGATGCCCCTCCCGCACGACGCGCCATTGTCCGTATTGAGGATCACGTGGACGCCGCTCGTCGAGACATACGAAGCGAGGGCGGCGTGAATGTTCATGGCGGCGCCCTCGGCGACGTTCACGTCCCGGAGGTGACCGGCCAAGCCGCCGAGGTTCGCCGGATCGAGCAGGTACAAGTGGCCGTCCTTCGAGGCCGCCGCCACGATGCTCGACGGCGTCGAGCCCGGAACGGAGAGCACGACCGGGCTGCTCGAGCCGAAGTCGGCGTCGCTGCCGTCCATCTGCTGCCAGTTCGACGGGTAGTAGGTGCCGGTGGCGCGATTGAGCTGGGCCATGCCGGTGATCTTCACGACCTCTTCGCTGTCCTGGTGACCACCGCCGCCGCCGAGGCGGTTTCCGGTGATGGCAAACACACCCGTGCCGTCCGACGCCATGCCTCCGGAGGCCCAGATCGCCTCGCCGGTGCCGCCGGTGGCCCAGGCGCCGGTCTTCGTCGGGTCCGCCGTGTCGATGGCGATGACCCAGCCGTGGTAGTTGCCGCAGTCGCCGACGTGGCCGCCGTACGCGACGTAGAGGATGCCGTTCACGAGCGAGAGCGCACTGCGCTGGTTCTGCGGCTGGGTATTGAACGCGAGGCCACCCGGATCCTTCATGGCCGAGACGTTGATGGGCCAAGCGCCGCCCTTTGACATGCCGGTGTCCAGATCGAGCGCATGGATCTCGTGACGCTGGATGTTGTCCGTGCCGATGCCGCCCGCGACGTAAATGGTCCGCGACGCGACGTCGATCACGGGCGTGCTGATGATCCCGATGGGGTGAATGCTACCGCAGCCGGCACCGCTCGCTTGCGGCGCGCTTCCGATGTTATGCATCCACAAGATCGCGCCCGTGGTCTCATCAAGCGCGTAGACGTTGTTGTTGGTCGCCGCCGCGAAGAAGGCGCCCTTGTTCATCGGGCCCTTCTCCGCGTAGAGCGGCGACGCCCACATCGAGCCGCTGAACTTCGCCATGAAGGCGGCGTCGGGCGCCATCTTGGCGGCCATGGCCTTCGTGAGCGTGGGCTCGAGGAAGAAACCGTCGCGCGTCTCGTGCTTGTTGCGCGTGAGCACGGACTGCGCCGAGTCGCCCGCCGTCCCGGCCGCGCCCGCGGCGCCCGTCGCACCGGCGGCGCCCGTCGTGCCCGCGGCGCCAGCGGCGCCCGTCGAGCCGGCGGCGCCCGTCATGCCGGCGGCGCCCGTCGTGCCCGCGGTCCCCGTTGAGCCCGCGGTTCCCGTACCGGCGGCGCCGGTCACTCCCGCGCTGCCCATCGAGCCCGCGGCGCCGCTCGTGCCCGCGGAGCCCGTCGCCGACGCCCCGGCGGCGCCCGAAGGCTGCTTCACCTTCGAGGTGGACGAGCAATTTAGCGTCAACAGCGCGGTGCCGACGAGGTATAGAAAACGCAACGGAGAGTGCACGCGTGGGCTCATTGGGCTGACCGCCTCTCGAGGGGGGAAAAGACGCTTCGTTTGGAACAGGGCGCCAAGTTAGCAGATTGGTTAGCTTATAGCGCTCTGAGCAAATGGCTCGGAACAAAACCGTATCTAGAGACGGCTCGGGGGGGCAACCGGCTCACGCCGCGGTGCTCGCGGGCGGCATTCGATGCAACATGTCGTTAAGTTAGCGCCGTATGGCCGTGAGTGGCCGGATACGTCGTTTTGGGTGACCCAGAATCGATGAATGCTTCACCTTACCCACAATGGCTTCAATAAGGACTTCATGACGCGCACCAGACCTCTCACGGGATTCGCGGCCGCGGCGCTCGCGGCTTCGCTGGCCTTCGGTTGCAGCAGCGCCTCGCCGAGCACGTCCGGGCAGGCGGGCAGCGCCGGGAACGCAGGTAGCGGGGGGAAGGCGGGCACATCCGGGACGGGCGGCTCTGCCGGCGGGGCCGGTTCGGGAGGCAGCACGGGCGGCGCCGGAGTCGGCAACGACGCCGCCGCTGGCACGTCGGTTGATTCGAGCGGCGCGGGGGGGCAGGGTGGCTCGCCCAGCGATGGCGGCGGGGACGCGCTGGCCTCTGGTCCGTGCACGCCGTTCGCGAACGTGGATCAGCCGATCGCGAAGCTCAGCGACACGGGCTGCATGGACCCGAAGAACCCGACGAAGCTCGCATCGATCGTCATCCCTTACGAGGTGAACAGCCCGCTCTGGTCCGACAACGCGAACAAGGAGCGCGGCTTCGTGATCCCGAAGGGCTCGACGATTCACGTCAAGGCCTGCGTGACGGCCTCCGCCGAGTGCACGCAGGGCCCGCAGGACACCGGCAAGTGGGTCATGCCCGTCGGCACCGTGATGGTGAAGAGCTTCAGCTTCGACGGCAAGCTCGTCGAGACGCGCTTGCTCATGCACTCGGACGAAACCACCTGGAACGGCTACAGCTACCAATGGAACGAAGCGCAGACCGAGGCGACGGTGGTCCCGGCCGACGACGATCCGTCCCTCAACAACATGCGCGCGCACGTCATGTTCAACACCGGTCAGCACACCGTCTCCTGGATCTTTCCCTATCGTTTCGACTGCACCGGCTGCCACACGAAGTCGGCGGGCGGCACGCTCGGCCCCGAGACGCGGCAGATGAACCGCAAGCTCGGCAACATCGCGCAGAACCCGAACCAGATCGACGCTTGGAAGGCCATGGGCCTCTTCGAGGGCGCGGGCCCGCCCACGCCGTACCAGACGGCGCTCGTGCTGCCGTACGACGGGCAGCTCGGCACGGCGCCCAAGGGCGCGGCGACGCTCGAGGCGCGGGCGCGCTCGTACCTGCACGCGAACTGCGCCTATTGCCACCGGCCCGACGGCGATTTCTCCAACATGGACTTCCGCTTCGACACGACGTTCAAGAACATGGGCGCCTGCGGCGTCACGCCCGCGAAGGGAGACGTCGGTGTCTCGGGCGCGCTCGTCCTCAGCCCCGGCCAGCCCATGATGTCCGCTATGTGGTTGCGCATGCACGCGCCCTACATGGGCGACAGGACACGCATGCCGCAGCTCGCGACCTACGTGCTCGACGATCTGGGTCTCGGCGTCATCAGCGACTGGATCACTTCGGTCAAGGCCTGCCCCCCGTAGGCGCGACGGCCACGCCCCAGGGCAGGCCGCCCACCTTCACGCGCGCCGTGACCTTGCCGCTCGCGGCGTCGATGATCGAGACGTCGTTTGAGGGGCCGTTGGCCGTGAAGAGGCGCGCGCCGTCGCGGCTGACGCCGATGCCCCAGGG
>DATKFB010000007.1:0-5853 GCA_035544435.1 Polyangia bacterium | reverse complement strand
GCCGCCGACGCCAGCGGGTGATCCGACGCGACCGCCGCGTGCGCCGCATGGAACGGCTCGCGCGGAACCGGCCCGTGCGTGACGGGCGCCGACGCCGAAGAGACCGCCGCGGGCGCGGCGCCTCCCGCCGGCGCGACGGGTGCCGCGAGTAACGACGCCGAGAGCCCGAAGACCGCGAGGCCGACGCCCGCGCGAGCGACGCTTCGCGCGGCGGCGCGCGAGAAACGATTCGCCCGAGGGGGCCGACCAAAGGACACGGACCTTCCGGGCATGAGGACGCTCCCGCGCATGGATGTGATTTCTTCCAAAATATCAGGAATAATCCCGCCTTTGCAAAGCGCGATCAGGAACGCTTATAGTGCGATCGCGCGCCACCTGTCGCCGCCCACTGGACGTCGGCCCTTCCGGTCTTTCACGTTCCACTCTGCACACTCCACATTCCATGGATCAGCCCCCGTCGAAAGAGCCCCGCGGTCCGGTCAGCCTGCGCATCAAGTTCCGCAGCGCGACCTTGGACCAGTTCATCGAGCGCTACGCCGTCGACGTCAGCCGCGGCGGCATCTTCATCCGCACGCGCGAGCCGCTGCCCGTCGGCACGCAGCTGCGCTTCGACTTCCAGCTGCAGGACGCGGCGCCGCTGCTGGCGGGTGAAGGCACGATCGTCTGGATCCGCGAGAACGATCCCACGCGCGCCGGAGCGACGCCCGGCATGGGTGTACGCTTCGACAAGCTCACGCCCGCGAGCCAGCCCGTGCTCGAGAAGATCCTCGCCGACAAGGCGCGCCGCGAGCAGGCCGGCGCGCCCGCCAAGCCCGGACCCGCGGGCGGCATGGCCGTGCGGCAGCCTTCCAGCACGTTCTCCACGCTCGATCCGGCGAGCGCGCGGGCCGCCCAGGCGGTGAGCGGGCCACCGCGCGTCGGTGGCCTGTCGCCGCTCGGCGCGCAACCGCGCGTCCCCGCGTCCGCCACGGGCTCTGGTCCCCTCGGCGCCCAGCCCCGATCCCGGGCGCCCGGAACCGGCTCCGGCCCGGTCGGCGCTCAGCCGCGCGCCGCCGCTCCGAACGTCAGCTCCGGGCCCATCGCGGGCGGAGTCGCGCGGACGACGGAGCCCGCGATCGACGCCGATCCGTTCGGCGTGGGCCGGAGCAACGCTCCGACGACGAACACGTCGCGCACGGCCGAGACCGCGATCCCGGGCGGGCTTCCCCCGCTCGAGGGCACGGGCCCCTTCGGCCGGCCGCGCTCGACGACCGGGATGAACGCCCAGCGCCCCGCGCCGGCGCCGAGCGCGCTCTTCGAGAAGCCCACGGCCGACGACATCGATCGTGCGCTCTCTGTGCTGACCGAGGTGGAAGGACCGGCGCCCGTCCCCGCGGCCGTGCCGGTCGACTTCTCGTCGCGCATTCGGCGACCGACCGACGCCCAGCCGATGGTCGTCGAGTCCGCGCCCGACGTCGGTGGCGCCCCGAAGGCCGCGCACCGCCGGCCGACCGACGCCCAGCCGGTCGTGCTCGAATCAGCGGCGGACGTGGGCGACGCGCCGTCGCGCCGAACGGGCACGCGCCCGATGTTCACGGGAACCGGCGAGATGAAGGTGCCCACCATCCCGGTCGTTCCCCTTGGGGATTCCGCGCTCGAGGGCGCTCTGCGAGACGAAGAGGAAGAGGACGGCGCGACGACTGCGTGGGTTGGCTCCGGCCCGACGCGCGTGGGCGGGGCGGGCACGGATCCCGAAATGCCCGTCGTGTCCGAGGCCGCCGCGACGGCGAACAAGGTTGACCTGCCCAAGGTCTCAGCACCCACGCCGCTTCCTCTGGGCGTGCCGGCGGCTTTCTCCGTGCCCGCCGAACCGCCCAGGCTCATCGCGGAGAGCTTCGCGCCGCCGAAGCCGGCCAGGCCGGCAACGACGAAGAGCGGTTCGGGTGCCACGGTCGCCGTCGTCGGCCTGCTCCTCGCGGCCGCGGCCGGCGGCGGTTACTACGTGCTCAAGAGTCCGGGCCGAAGCTCGTCGCCCGCGGCGCCTGTTCCCACGGCCACCACCGAGGCCACGAAGCCCGCCGCCACGCCCGAGGCGACACCCAGCGCGACCGGCGCTGTCGCGCCGACGCCCAGCGCGGCGGCCGCGCCCGAGCAGCCCACGCCCGCCGAGAAGCCGGCCGGTGGCGGCACGGCGACGCCCGGGTCGCTACGCGCGCGGCCCGAGAGCGAGGCGCCGAACGCGGCCTCTGGCGAGGCGAAGCCCGCCGAGGGCGCTATCGCGGCGCAAGCGAAGCCGGGCGAAGCGAAGGCGAGCGACGCCAAACCGGCCGAAGCCAAACCGGAGAGCAAGCCCCCGCGCGGTGGCCACAAAGCCAAGCGCCGGGCCGCCGCCGCCGAGGCCGCCCCGCCGGCCGAGGCGCCACCCGCCGTCGTCGCGGACGTGTCGCCCCCCGCTCCCGCCGCCGACGCGCCGCCAAAACCCGCGGCCGAGGCGCCGGCCAAGGCCGCCAGCAGCGACCACATCCTCAAGATCGCGTCGACGCCCGGGGGCGCCGAGGTGATCGTCGACGGCAACTCGGTGGGCACGACGCCTTTTTCGGCCGGCGACGTCGATCCTGCGCTGCCCCACTCGGTCACGATCAAGAAAGAGGGCTTCGAAGCCTACGAGCACATGATCGGCGGCTCCGACTGGCCGCGTCCCAAGAACGGCGTGCGCACGCTGAAGCTCAACGCCAAGCTCCGCTCGACGGGCGGTGGCGGCGAGGCCGCCAAGCCGGCCGCGTCCGAGGCGCCCGCCGAGCCGCCACCCGGTTTGGGCACGACGCCCGCGTCGCCCAAGCGCGAGTGAGCATGCGCGCGCGCCGGGTCGCCCACGCCGTCGTGGCGCTGTCGCTGTTCGCCGCGGCGCTCGCGGGCGCGGGGTGCCACCCGCGCGCCGCGGACGCGCCGAGATCCGTCGCGGCGGGCGACGCGGGCGCGGGAGCACGCGCCGCTGGCGCCGGCCGTCGCCTGCCGCGCATCGACACGCACATGCACGTCATGCCCGACGGCATCCCGCGCGCGCTCAAGCTCATGGACGAGTGGGGCATCGACGGCGTCGTCAATCTCTCGGGCATGTACCCGGGACCTCCGCGGCACATGCTGGAGACGCAGCTCGCCGCCGCCGCCGAAACGCACGGCCGCATGGTCGTCTTCGCGAACGCCAACTTCCGGCTCGTGGGCGCGCACCCCAACGACTACGGCAAGCTCATGGCCGAGGAGCTCGTCGAGTCGAAGCGCCTCGGCGCGCGCGGCCTCAAGATCCCGAAGGGCCTCGGCCTCGGATACCCGGCGCCAGACGGCAAGCACCTGCTGGCCATCGACGACAAAGGACTGGATCCGCTGTTCGAGAAGGCCGGGGCGCTCGGCATGCCCGTCGCCATCCACATCGGCGATCCGAAGGCCTTCTGGGAGCCGGCCACGCCCAAGAACGAAAGGTGGGACGAGCTGCGGGCCCACCCCGAGTGGTCGTTCTTCGGCCCCGAGGTCCCGCCCTGGCAGGCGCTCTACGACGCCTTCGAACGACGCGTGGCCCGTCACCCGAAGACGACCTTCATCGCCGTGCACTTCGGCAACGATCCGGAGGATCCGGACAACGTCGCGCGCATGCTCGACAAGTACCCGAACTTCTACATCGACACGGCGGCGCGCGTGCCCGAGATGGGCCGGCACGACGCGGCCAAGATGCGCGGCTTCTTCGAGAAGTTCCAGGATCGCATCCTGTTCGGGACCGACACGGGCGTGGGCGCGACGGCGGACGACATGATGTTCGGCTCGACGGGTGAGCTGCCGCCGACGCGGGCCGACGAGGAGCGCTTCTTCAAGTCGACCTGGCGCTACTTCGAGACGACCGACAAGCAGTTCGAGAGCCCCACGCCCATCCAGGGCCGCTGGAAGATCGACGGCATCGGCCTGCCGGAGCCCATCCTGCGCAAGGTCTACTTCGAGAACGCCGTTCGCGTGCTGGGCTGGCGGCCCGCCGGCACCTGAGGCGAGTCCTCAGGTCGCGAGCCCGAACCGACGATGGGTCGTCGGTGGCGGGTCGGCTCGAGCATCAGCAGCACCGTGACGCACCGAGCTTGACTCGCCAGGGCCGATTCTCATAATGGCCCGACCCGATATTCCGGAGTAGCTCAGGGGCAGAGCAGGCGGCTGTTAACCGCCGGGTCGGGGGTTCGAAACCCTCCTCCGGAGCCAGTCTTGACGGCTTGGCGAATACCCGTCCGCCCGGTAGCAGCTGCGGACGGGGGTCGTCCGACCGCCTGAGGAGATGCGGAGGGGGTAGAGCGATCAACGTCGCGTCAGGCCTTGCGGCGTCAGGTTGACCAGCTCACCCGGGCCGAAAGGCGGGTAGCCTTCGTACGTGAAGACGCCCTGGGCGCCGTCGTCGAAGCGAACGAGCATCTGGTAGGTCCGCGATTCAGCCGCGCCCTGGCTCGCCGTCGCGCCGATCACTGCGCCGCTGACCGCCCCGAATGGAGAAACGCGGCCGTGGCGCCCAAACAGGAGCCCGCCGATGAGGCCTCCAAGGAGCGCTCCGCCGGCCGGATTACCCTCCGTGCGGCGGACGATCTCATGCACTGACTCGACCCGGCCCGGTCGCACCCAGTAGGCGTTTTGCGGTTCGGTCCACGTGGTTTCTTCGGTCGACGTCGTTGCGCACGCCGACGAAAAGGCCAGAGACAGCGCTACGAGAATACTCAGGTGCCGCATGCTTTGGCTTATGCGTCCGAGGTCGGGCGCAGTCAAACGCGGAAAGTGGCGTTTCACCAAAAAATGCCGACAGAGGTCGTCCGCCTGGCGCCAGGCCGCATCGGTCGCGTCGAGCATCCCGCGCTATCGGGGGGAATGAGCGAGCTCGCGGGCGAGCTGGTCGATTCCCTTGCTGCCGTCGTCCGGGTGCGCTCTCACGTAAAGCTCGAGCAGCCGCGCGAGCTCGTGGAGCTGCGCCGGCGTGAGGGGTTTGGCGGCGCTGGACTCCTTTTCAGACGCGTCCGTGCTCTTCGCGACTGTCCCTGCCGAGTGGTCGTTGCCGGCGTGGGTGCGAGCCGAATCCTGCGCGCGCTTCGTTTCGGCGTGGATCTCTTTGTCGATCTCCTTTTGCCGCTTCTCTTCGCACCCCTTCGGCTCGCATTCGCCCGGGCAGCCGCACTTGGATTTCTTTTCGCAGTAACAGCTGCCGCCGTCGGTCTGGTAGCAGCCGCAGGCATTGCGATCGGCTCCGAACGTCGCGCTCTCGCGCGCCCCGAGTACGCCAGTCGTGGCCACGACCCACAAGGCGACAGCGCGCAAGCAGCTTCCCGTCGTTCGCATCCGTCGAGGGTCGCTCCGAAGACCCCGACGGTCAATCGAGCTTTCGAGCGGACCGCAAATGGATATCTACATTCCAATTGCCACGCCTTCCCGGCGACCCAGAATTTGGATCGCCATGACCAGGCGAGAGAGCCGACATTCGACGTCCAAGTGGTCCGCCGCAGTGACGACTTATAGCAACGCGCTGGATCTGGAGAAGCGCGTCTTCGCGCGATCACCCCGAGGGATCGCCCGTTCCCTCAAACGGTCGGCCGATCGGAGCGCGCGGCGCAAGACCTCTTCGTTCCGTTCGGCGATGTCGATGTTGACCTTCTACGAAAACCGGGCCGGCCGAAACCTCTCGGCGGCGAGGCGACGGGCCCTCGAAGCGGCCAAGATCGAGCTTCGAAAGCTGTACCCCGACAAGCCGAAAACTTAGGCCCAGTCCCCTCGTAGGTTGTCGCTAGGAGGCCTTCCGCTTGGGCGCTCGGTTCGCGGCGGCGTCCTCGAGATCCCGGATGTCGAGCTTCGACATCTTGAGCA
>DATKFB010000006.1:0-6126 GCA_035544435.1 Polyangia bacterium | reverse complement strand
CATTCACTCGGGGGGCGCGCCCGGCTTCATCGCCAACGAGATCAACATGAACCTGACCTCGGGTCTCGGGCCGACGGCCATCGCGACGGCGAGCATCAACTTCACGCCGCGCAGTGGTTCGAACTTCAGCCTGGGCGACGTCTTCGACGCGGACATCGCCCAGCTCGAGTGGATGCCAACGCGCTCGCAGAGGACATCGATTTTCGTCGGCAAGTTCGACTCGGTGCTGGGCATCGAGTACCGCGAGCGAAAGTCGAACCAGCGCTACGGCATCACGCCGTCGCTCATCGCGCGCTACACGACGGGCACGGCGCTCGGGCTCAAGATCCGCTCGAAGTTCGGTCCCGACGATGTGCTCGTGCTCGCGGCGTCCGTCACGAACGGCTCGTTCACGCAGGAGCAGTTTCACTTCTACGACGAGATCGACACCAACCTGGGCAAGACGCTCAGCGGACGCGTCTCGCTCCATCCACCCATCCCGATCGACATGGAGCTCGGCGCCTCCGGGTCCTGGGGCGCGCAGGATCGCTCGCCGAACAGCACGGGCAAGATGTGGTTCGCGGGCGTCGACTATCAGATTCACACGCGGCACGCCGACCTGAAGGCGCAGTACCTGAAGGGAGGCGCCCCGGGCGACCCGACCAACGACGTCTACGGGCTCGAGCTTCACGGCGGCGGCTACGTCGAGCTCGACGGCTTCCTGCTGTCCCATCTCGGCGTGCTCGCGCGCGCCGAGTATCGCGACGCCTTCGTTTGGCTCGGCGATCCCAACGCCCTCGGCGGGGCGAACCGCGCCTACCTCACGAAGTCATGGCGCGCCACGGGGGGCGTCCACATCAACTTCACCGATCGGATCATCCTCAAGGCCGAGTACCTCTACAACGGGGAATACGACGGAATCCCGCACATCAACAACAACGTCATCACGTCGTCGCTCGTGCTCATCGAGTGACGCTCGGGCTCGGCCGCAGGTCGCGAGGCGAACAATGATCATGAAACATCCAAGACCGATCATCACGGGACTGCTGGTGGGCCTCGCCGTCGCGCGGCTGGCCCTCCCCGCGCGCGCCCAGGACAACGTCAAGCCGCCCGAGGGCCCGCCCACGCGAGCCGAGCTGACGAAGCTGCAGAGCGACGTCCGCGAGCAGCGCCAGCTCATCATCGAGATGCTGCAGACCGAGCAGCAGCGCTACGACATGCTGCTGCGCCTCCTGCGCGGACAGGGCGGCGGCGTGGCGGTCCCGGACCTTCCGAGCGCGCTCGGGCCCGGCGAGCCCGCGGCCGGCGACGCCGCCCATCGGGCGCTCAAGAAGCCCACGGTCGCGGCGACGGCGCCCGAGCACCACGTGGGCGCCGTCGAAGGCAAGGTCGCCGTCGCGGGCGGCGCGCCCGACGACGTCTACGTCTACGTCGACAACTTGCGCGGGCCGTCGGGCAGCCACAAGGGCCTCGAGATCCGACAGGAGGGCCGTCAATTCAGCCCGCGCGTCGCGGTCGTGCAGTCGGGGACGAACGTCGTCTTCCCGAACTTCGACTCGGTCTACCACAACGTGTTCTCGAACTCGCCGCGCAACACCTTCGATCTCGGGACCTACCAGGCCGGCGACAAGCCGCGCTCGGTAACCGTCACGGGGCCAGGCGTCGTCGAGGTCTACTGCAACCTGCACCAGAAGATGAGCGCGAAGATCCTCGTCGTCCCGAACGCCCTTTACACGAAGGTGCGGCCCGACGGGACGTTCCGGCTCGAGAACGTGCCCGCGGGCTCGCGGCGCCTCGTCGCTTGGAGCCCTGAGGCCAAGCCGGCTGCCTTGCGGGTCGACGTCTCGGGCCCGACGACGCAGGTGTCGTTCTCGCTCGAGCACCAGGAAGGTTCGGCTCACTCCAACAAGTTCGGTCAGGCCTACGGGTCATACAAGGACTAGGCCGGAGCGGGGAAGGAACGAAAGAGGCCATGCGCAGGATCCGAGTGACGGCAGGAATCGCGCTCATGCTGGGCGGTCCCTCGGCGGGCATCCTCGCGATGCGCGCCGCCCTCGGTGACCAGGCGCGGGCGCAGGCGACGCTCCTCGCGACCGCCAACCGCGAGGCCGAGTCGCGCACCGCCTCAGAGCGAAAGAGCGCCGAAACCCAGGTGGCCGCCGCGGCCCAGCTCGGGCCGCTCGCGGCCGGGCTGCGCGCGCGCGTCGACGGCGCGACGCTCATCGACATGTTCGAGAACGAGGACTGGTGGCGACCGTACCGCGCGGCCTTTCCGCTCGTGCGCGTCATGGTCGACGGCAAGCCACTCGCGGCGCACGGCCCGGACGTCGGCGCCGGCGTCGACGACCTCATGCGGCGCGCGCGCGCGCAGCCCGCCGCCTCCGCCCTCGTGCGCGCCGACGGCCACGACTTCGTGGCGGCGGCCGCGCGGGTGCCGGGGATCGACGATCGAGAGGCGATCCTGATCCTCGGCCGCCGCGTCGCCGTCGAGGCGCCGGCCACGCCGCCGGTCGTCGCTGCGAGCTCGCCGCTCGCCGATCGCACACTCGTCTGGTCGGTCGTGGGCGCTATCTGCCTGGGCGGCCTCGGGCTCGTGATCTCCGGACGCGGCAAGGCCGCGGCCGGCGGCGCCGTCGAGGCCCCCGTGACGTACGAAGCGACGGCCAAGTTCGGCACGCCGGCGCGTCCGCGCGCCGTCGTGGGCGCGACGCCGGCGGCCCGCTCACCGATCACCGACGGCAAGGCCTTCAGCATCCCGAGCCGTCAAGCCGCGCCCGCCATGGCCGCTCAGGCCGCTCCCGCTGCCGCGGCGGTGCCGGGCGCGGACTTCGGCCGTTATCGCCTGCTCAATCGCATTGGAGAAGGCGGCATGTCCGAGCTCTTCATCGCCGAGGCCACGGGCGTCGAGGGCTTCAGCCGCGCCTTCGTGCTCAAGCGCCTGCGTCACGAGCTCGCGCGCAACAAGGAAGCGGTCGCCCAGTTCATCGACGAGGCGCGCATGCAAGCCGGCCTCGTTCACTCGAACATCGTGCCGGTCTTCGACTTCGGCGTCGTCGCGGGCGAGTACTTCATGACCCAGGAGTACATCGTCGGTCGCGATCTCGGGCGCCTCGTCGCGCGCCACGCCGAGACGGTCGGGGGCGGCTTGCCCGAATCCCTCGCCTATTACGTCGCCCACGAGACGCTGCAAGCGCTGGCGTACGCGCACGAGCGCCACGATCGCGAGGGCTCGCCCATGGGCATCGTCCATCGCGACGTCTCGGCGGGGAACGTCATGGTGTCGCTCCTCGGAGAGGTCAAGCTCTCCGACTTCGGCATTGTGAAATCCAACCGGCGCGTCACGCAGACCCAGGTGGGCATGGTCAAGGGCAACGCGAACTTCATGTCGCCCGAGCAGGCCCGCGGGCAGACGGTCGACCATCGCAGCGATCTGTTCTCGCTCGCGCACGTGCTCTATTACTGCCTGACCGGTCAGCTCCTCTACACCGGCGACAACGATCTCGACGTCCTTTATCGCGCGGCGAGCGGGGTCACACCCGAGGACCTCGCGCAGCTCGGGCAGCTACCCGAGCCGGCGCGCGGCGTCCTCGCCAAGGCCCTCGCCTTCGATCCCGCCGAGAGGTTCCAATCGGCCACGGAGTTCGCGGACGCGCTCGCCGCCCACATCGGCGGAGGCAAGGCCGCGACGACCAGGCTCATGCGCGAGCTCTTCGGCGCCGAGATCCAGCGCGAGAACTCTGAAGAAGTCGGCGCCGCCACCGCCACCCGCGCGTAACATCGGCACACGCCGCGCGGCGTTCCCCAGACTTTGATCGAGGTCCACGCCACCCGGCCGTAACACGCCGCGCGGCGCGCGCCGCCTCCCACGACGATTGCGCCCTCCCGACGCCGTCGGCACGCGGCTTGCGATAGCCGAGACCGACCGGAGTCAACATGCGTGCAGAGACGAGATCGCTATCCGGGGGGGCCGTCCGCGGCGGGACCGCACGCGCCCCACAGCTTGGCGAGGGCGGCGACGTCGCCGACGTTCGGCTGAACGTCGAGGTTCCCGGCGGTCATCACCGAAGCCCGATCGGTGACGTGGACGAGGCCGAAGGCGTGCCCGAGTTCGTGCGCGATGGTTACGGCGAGGGGACGCGCCCCGAGATCGACGTTGACGAAGATTTCCCCGCGCGCCGGATCGAAGAAGCCGTGAGACGGCGGCGCCGCCGCTTGAAAGTGAAGGGGCACGGCGCCCGACGGATTGTCAGTCGAGGGATCACCGGAGGGAGCACTCGAGGGCTGGTCGCCCGCGCCGGCTGCCACGAAGACCTGGCCTCCGGCGGCCGTGTTCCACCAGTCGACGGCGCCCACGACGCCTGCTCTTTGGTCCGCGGTCGCGCTGGGATCGAGAAGGACGACGACGGGACGGCAGGGATCGAAGCGAAGAGCGGCCGCCGCGCCAGAGGCAGCGTCACCGGATGAAGCTTCGTCGCATCCCGCGGCGAACGGAAGGAGGAGAAGGGAAACAAGGGGGAGGACGAGGCTCGTAGTGTGGGCCACGTGAGCTCCAAGGGTAACCGAACGTGGACAGATCGCACGCGCAATTCGCCACGCGAGGGCGCGCGACGAAGGAAAAAACGAAAACCAAAGAGAGGTTCGTCATGAAACTTCGAGCGATGATGACTGTCGTCGGCATCGGCCTCTTGGGCTCGATGGCCACCACCCGAGCCGAGACACCCGACACGATCCCACCTCCGGCCACGACTCCGCCCCCGGTGGATACGAGCCCACCGCCGGCGGCCGTGACGCCGTTGGCGACGCCGCCCGCGACGATTCCGGACGTCGATGAGCCCGTGTCACCGGCCGCTCCGGTCGAGCCGGGCACGATGCCGCCGATGGCGACGCCCTCGGCGCTGCCTCCGCCGGCCCCTCCCGTCGGTGTCGAAGGATCGATGGGGACGCCCGCCTGGATGTCTCGCGTGGGCGCGGCCATGATGCTCGGCGGCGGCTACGAGGAGTTCACCTACAGCAGCATCAAGTCCATGACGGGCGCCGGCGGCTCCTGGAACGCGCGCCTCGTGGGCGGTACGCGGCAGTTCGTCGGGTTGGAAGCGGCCTACGTGGGCGCCGCGCGCAGCATCCAGACGCTGGGACTCGCCACGAACACCAACCTTGTGTCGAACGGCGCCGAGGGTGCGCTGCGCGTCAACATTCCCATCATTCAGGGGATGACGCTCCTCGAGCCCTTCGGGTTCGTGGGCATCGGGTGGCAGCACTACAGCCTCTCGAAGGCGGCGGCCGCGACCTCGGACATCACGGGCAGCGATGACGTCCTCACCGTGCCCTACGGCGGCGGCCTCGAGTTCTCCTACCGCCGGCTGATGCTCGACGCCCGTTACACCTACCGCCAGACATACAACAACGATCTGCTGCGCTCGGTGGGCGGCAAGCTCAACACGTGGGGCGTCGGCGGCAACGTCGGCGTCGAGTTCTAGGCGCGTCGACGGTTCGCGCCGGCCGGCAAAGGACCGGCCGGCGCGGCCTTGTCTGGCCCGCGCGGCGCCACCATGTTTTGCCGCGGGGCCCGAAAAACCGAGGAGGTATCAACATGGCGCGCGTGGCATTCGTCGTCGACGAGATGTTCGAGGACTCGGAGTTTCGCGTCCCCTACGACCGGCTCAAGCGGGCGGGCCACGAGGTCGTCGTCATCGGCCGCGAGGCCGGCAAACGCATCGACGGAAAGAACCACAAGGAGCACGTCACGACGGCAGTCGCCATCCGCGACGTCACGGCGGACGAGTTCGACGCGCTCGTCATTCCGGGCGGGTACTCGCCGGACCACCTTCGCACGGATCCCTTGATGGTCGACTTCACGCGCGAGGTGCTCGAGGCCGGCAAGCCCGTGGCGGCCATGTGCCACGCGGGCTCGCTGCTCATCGAGGCGGAGGTCGTCGACGACCGGACGGTGACCTCCTGGCCGTCGATCAAGACCGATCTGCTGAACGCGGGCGCGCACTGGGTCGACGAGCCCGTCGTCGAGGACGCCAACCTCATCACGGCGCGCCGCCCCGACGACCTCACGGTCTTCATCGACGCCATCCTCCGCCAGCTCGAGGGCCGCATCCCGGAGCGCATCTCGCGGCTCATGCCGCCTGAGGGTGAGCC
>DATKFB010000005.1:0-2742 GCA_035544435.1 Polyangia bacterium | reverse complement strand
GCCTCGCGGAGGCCACGCGCACGGGCAAGGCGTCGCGCGAGGAGCTGTCGGGCTCGACGTTCACGATCACCTCGCTCGGACAGCTGGGCGGCGTGCTGGCGGCGCCCATCATCAACTACCCCGAGGTCGCGATCTTGGGCGTGCACAAGATCGCCCAGAGGCCGGCCGTACGTGACGGCGCGATCGTGATCCGCGATCTCATGAACCTCTCGATCTCCGTCGACCACCGCGTCGTCGATGGCTACGACGCCGCACGCTTCGTCGCGGCGATCAAGGAAGCCCTCGAGGCGCCGGCCGGCCTCTGGCAAGAGCAAGCGCCGAGGAAGGCCTAGCCGTGGCGCTCGCCAAGATCCGCGCCGGCATGGGCGACGTCGACTCCGAGTCCGTCGAGGTCTGGAGCGACGAGGACGAGGCGCGCGCCACCGGGTTGCTGCAGCTCCTCGGGCCCGACGGCCGTCTCGTGGGCGCGCCGCCCAAGCTCGAGCCGGCGCTGCTGCGCGAGCTCCACCGCGGCATGCTGCGCGCGCGCGTCCTCGACGAGAAGATGTTGCTCCTGCAGCGTCAGGGCCGCATCGCCTTTTACGCCGAGGCGCGCGGCCAGGAGGCGGCCGTCATCGGCGCGATCGCCGCGCTCGAGTCGAACGACTATGTCGTGCCCGCGCATCGCGAGCTCGGCGCGGCGCTCTACCGCGGGCTGCCCATCGCGAACGTCGTCGCGCAGCTCTACGGCAACGCGCACGACGTCGCGCGCGGCCGGCAGATGCCCGTGCACCTGGCCACGCCGCGCGCGCTGCGTTTCATCCCGCCCTCGTCGTGCGTCGCAACCCAGCTTCCGCACGCCGCGGGCCTGGCCTGGGCCGCCAAGATGCGGCGCGACCCCGTCGTCGTGCTCGCCTACTTGGGCGAGGGCGCGACGAGCGCCGAGGACTTCCACGCGGGCGTGAACTTCGCGGCCGTCTACCGTGCGCCATGCGTGTTTCTCTGCGAGAACAATCAGTGGGCCATCTCGACACCCGCCTCGCGCCAGACGGCCTCCCGGACCTTCGCCATCAAGGCGCTCGCCTACGGGATGCCGGGCGTGCGCGTCGACGGCAATGATGTGCTCGCCGTGCATGCGACCGTGCGCGAGGCGGCGGCGCGCGCGCGCGTAGGCGGCGGCCCGACGCTCATCGAGGCGGTGACCTACCGCCTCGGCGCGCACAGCAGCTCGGACGATCCGCACCGTTACCGCAGCGAGGCCGACGAGGCCTCCTGGAAGGGGAAGGATCCGCTGGAGCGCTTCTCGATCTGGCTCGCCGCGACCGGCACGCTCGATGCCGCGGGCGCCGCCGCCCAACGCGCAGCCGTCGAGGCCGAGATCGCCGCGGCCGTCGAGGCCGAGGAAGGCATCGGGCCGCCCCCGCTGCGGAGCCTCATCGAGAACGTCTTCGCGCAACCTCCGGCCGCGCTCGAGGAGCAGCTCGCCGACCTCGAGCGCGTGCGCGCATCGGCGCCCGCCAGCCACGACGCGGACCGGTAGTTCGGCGCGGGCCGTTGCGGTATAAGCGCTCCCAATGACGTCACGCGCCCGATCGCCGCTGGCCACAGGCCCTGTGAGGACTATTGGTGTCCTCTCGACGCTCGTGGCGATGGTCGCCACCGGGCTCGCAGGCTGCGGAGACGACCCCATCGCCTTGGACGACTTCGTCGGCACCTGGCACTACGAAGAAGTGAGGAGCTCCATCAAGTGCCCGGACGGCGATCCGTTCGAGCAGCCGCCCCCGCCCAACAAGACCTTCGCGCGGGGTGTGGACGCGTCCCTCGTCGATCTGTCGCTATCCGCCCTCGACGACCTCGTCTACTGCAACTTCGGGTACGACGTCGCCGGTCCCGTCGCGACGGTCAAGCGTGGCCAGACCTGCGTGCTCACGGGCGGAGACACCTTCACCGTCGACAATCCGACCGACAATGGTCCCCCTCTTTGGTCGTTCACCTTGAACTCCGCGACGACGGCCGAGGAGCTCGGCGCGGCGACCATGCACGTGTCCGTCGTGACGCCGATGGACACCGCCTGCTCCTGGTCGCTCGTCGGTCACCTCAAGCGAGTCTCGAAGGACTAGCCGCTCGATGGCCGACACCATTCGCACCGAAGCGCTCGTCATCGGCGCAGGCCCGGGCGGGTATGTCGCCGGCATCCGTCTCGGGCAATTGAAGAAGAAGGCCATCGTCGTCGAGCGCGACAAGCCGGGCGGCATCTGCCTCAACGTCGGGTGCATCCCGTCGAAGGCCCTCATCACGGCCTCGAAGTACTACGACAAGATCAGGAACCACGGCGCCGAGATGGGCCTCCTCGCCGACAACGTCCGCGTCGACATGGCCAAGATGCAAGGCTGGAAGGGCGACGTCGTCTCGAAACTCACGGGCGGCGTCCGCACGCTGCTCAAGGCCAACGGCTGCGATTACCGCACGGGAACGGCCAAGCTCGTCGCGCGCAACGCCGTCGAGGTCACGGACGCCACGGGCGCCGTCACGACGATCCAGGCCGGCCACATCGTCATCGCGACCGGCTCGCGGCCCATCGAGATCCCGGGCTTCAAGTTCGACGGGCAGCGCATCGTCGACTCGACGGGCGCGCTCGATTTTTCGGTCGTGCCCGAGCGCTTCGTCGTCGTGGGCGGCGGCTACATCGGCATCGAGATCGGCACGCTTTACGCCAAGCTCGGCTCGAAGGTCACCGTCGTCGAGGCGCTGCCGACGATCCTC
>DATKFB010000004.1:0-11350 GCA_035544435.1 Polyangia bacterium | reverse complement strand
ACCAGAGCGCCAGCTCCACGCGCAGGCGCGCGCGCAGGAACGCGAAGGCCGCGAGCAGCCCGAGCCCGCCGAGCGCGGCCGCCGGCGCGAAAAGCAAACGCGACCGCAGCGGCCCGTCGCCGGGTCCTTGCGCCGACGGCGGCGGCGCGGCTACGAGATCGACGTCGGCCACGCCGCGCAGACGGCGCAGACGGAAGGCGAGCGCCTCCGCGAGGGCGGGCCGCGCCAGGATCTCGAGCGACGGCGACAGCAAGTCGGGACCCACGCCCTCGATGACGGCGGCGCGCGGGCCGAGCGCGCCGCGCAGGACCTCGAGCCCCTCGCGCGCCGACACGACGCGGACCGTCTCGACGCCGGGCAACTTCGCGAGCGCGCGCTCGAGCGCCGACACGCCGGCCGCGTCGAGGTCGTCTTCGAGGTACGCGATGACGCGCGCGCCGGGCACGGTGACGGGCTTCGCGGCGCGCGCCACGAGACGCGCGCCGGCGGCCGAGAAGCCCACGACGCCGAAGGCGGCCACGAGCGCGAGCCACGCGAGCCCGTGGCGGCGGCCGTCGCCGACGAGGCGGCGCAGCAGCCAGGCGCGCGTCACCGGCGCGCCTCGACGCGCACGGGGGGCTCGTCGTCGGGCGCGCGGCGCGCGACGACGCCGATGGGGCCACCGCCCGCGAGCACGCGCCCGCCCTCGAGGCGCACGCGTCGCCCTCCCGCGCGCACGACGGCGGTCGCGAACGCCGCGTCCGGAGACGCGCAGAGGGCCGCGCCTCCCACCTCGACGACGCCCAGCAAGGCCGACAGCACGGCGCCCGCGTCGTTGGGGGCGAGGTGCGCGGAGGGATCGTCGAGGACGAGCAGCGGCGGCGCGCCCGCGAGCGCGCGCGCGACGGCGACGAGCTGCCGCTCGGCGCTCGACAGCGCCCCGACGGCGCGCGTCGCGCAGCCCACGACGCCCACGCGGCCGAGTGCGCGCACGGCGAGCTCGCGCGCCTGCGCGGGCTCGAACCCGCGCGCGCCCGCGGCGAGCATGACGTTCTCGAGCGCCGAGAGGCGCGCGAGGAGCGGCAGGTCCCCCGAGTAAAAGCCGATGTTCCGCCGCACGTAGGGCAGCGAGCCCTCCTGGAGCGTCGCGACGTCGCGCTCGCCGATCCACACCTCGCCCACGTCGGGCCGGCGCAGGACGGCGGCGACGCGCGCGAGCGACGACTTCCCGGACGCGCGGTGGCCCTCGACGACGACGAGCTCGCCCGCGCGCACCTGCAGGCTGACGTCGTCGAGCACCATGTGGCCGCCCACACGAAGCGACACGCTCAGGATCCGAAGCACGCCTCGATGCTACCGGCGCGCGCCCGAACCTCCAGTTTTGCTAGTCTTACCGTCGGGACGAGCGGGCGCGGCCGCGTCCCCGTCCCAAGACGGCCAGCGCGGCGAGCGCCAGCAGGGTCCAGCCCGGCAGGGGCGAGCCCTCGGTAGTCGCGCAGGCGCACGCGCCGCCGCTGGCCCGCAGCACGGGCAAGGTCAGCCTCGGGCCCGCGTCGGGCGCGCTCGCGACGTCGATCGGCACGTCCGGCGCTGCGGCCGCGTCGAGGGCGTCGCCCGCATCGGCGTCCCTGGCGCCGTCGGGCGCGCCCGCATCGACGCCAGGCGCGGCCGGCGGCGCGTCGACGGGGGGCGCGACGTCGGGCGCCACCACGTCTGGGAGGACGTCAGGGAGGACGTCGGCGGGCGCGCGATCGGCGGGGGCGTCGGGGACGGCGGTAACATCGCTCGCGACGTCGCGCCCCGACATCATGACGTCGGCGGGGACCTCGACGCCGACGTCGACCGACGGCTTGCCGTCCGACGCATCGGACGCGGCTTCGGGGCTCGCGTCCTTGGGCACGCTGCAGTCACCGACGGGCGAGAAGACGCAGCCCACGCCCGCGACACAGATGTCGAGCGTGCAAGCCACGCCGTCGTTGCACGCCAACACGCCGGCGCCCGACACGCACGCGCCCATTTTGCAGGTGTCGCCGACGGTGCAGGGATCGCCGTCGGTGCACGCCGTCGTGTCGGGGACCGGGTCGCCCATGCACGTGCCCGCGCGACACGAGTCGTTCGCCGTGCAGACGTTGCCGTCGGTGCAAAGCGTCCCGTCGGGCGCCGCCGAGCCCATGCACACACCCGCCTTGCACACGTCGAAGACCGTGCAAACATTCCCGTCATCGCAAAGCGCCCCCTCGGGCGCTGTCGCGCAGACGTCGAGCACGGCGCCCTGCTTGAGCGCGTTCTCATCGGGCGGCGCGACGCAGCCGGAGACGGCGAGGAGCACCGTCAGCGTCGAGAGCCTCGACCACGCGGAAGACGTCGGGCGAGACGCCCCGGACGGCGGACGAGAAGAGCGACGCACGGCGCCGGCCAGCATCTCAAATAGGCGCGGGCGCGCAAGGACGGCCATTGGGGCGGCAATTGTGACCATACATATATGGGCACGGCATGTAATGCATTTACTTTTATTCATTCGCCGTGGATAATATTTGGCTGGCCCTCAACGCATCGGAAGCCGGCTCGATTTCGAACGGCATCCACAGATTCTCCACTGCGTTATCCACACTATGGGTAGGGGGTAGTAGGACAAAAGACACAACATCTTGTGTGCTTTTGTTGCTTTCGCACTTTCGGCGTGATTAAAAACTATCCCACCATCGACGTCACTTCGGGCTGTCCCGGGTGACCGAGGTGGGGAAGGCGGAGGCCAGCGCCTCCGCAGGATTTACGAAGCATTTAGGGGGAGGACATTTCATGCTCGAAAAGCACGACGTCCGGAGAGCTCGCCATGGCCGCAGTACCGACAACGCCAAAGAATCGACGAAAGAGACGACCAAGGAGTCGAAGTTGAGCCGCGCCATCGCGGGCAGCGGCGCCACCTTGAAAGCAGTCGCGAGGCCCCCGCTCGACCTGCCGCCGGCCCAGCACGGGCTGCAGCTGCACCGCTACTTCACGAAGGCGGGCGACGACGGCTTCACGAACGTCCAGTGGGAGCTCCGCACGGCCGCCATCACCGGCGAGAACGGCAAGTCGGTGTTCGAGCAGCGTGACGTCGAGGTGCCCAAGAGCTGGACGCAGACGGCGACCAACGTCGTCGTGCAGAAATATTTTCGCGGCACGGTCGGCACGCCCGAGCGCGAGCGCTCGGTGCGCCAGCTCATCTCGCGCGTCGCCGACACGATCACGGGCTGGGGCCGCAAGGACGGCTTCTTCGCCAACGAAGAGTCGGCGCGCGTGTTCAACGCCGAGCTCAAGCACCTGCTCGTCGAGCAGAAGATGGCCTTCAACTCGCCCGTCTGGTTCAACGTCGGCAGCGAGGCCGACCCGCAGTGCTCGGCGTGCTTCATCAACAGCGTCGAGGACACCATGGAGTCGATCCTCGGCCTCGCGAAGACGGAGGGCATGCTCTTCAAGTACGGCTCGGGCACGGGCACGAACCTCTCGCCCATCCGCAGCGCGAAGGAGCTGCTCCAGGGCGGCGGCACGGCCTCGGGCCCCGTGAGCTTCATGCGCGGCTTCGACGCCTTCGCGGGCGTCATCAAGTCGGGCGGCAAGACCCGGCGCGCCGCCAAGATGGTCATGCTCGACATCGATCACCCGGACATCGAGGAGTTCGTGTGGTGCAAGGCCAAGGAGGAGAAGAAGGCCTGGACGCTCATCGACGCGGGCTACGACGGCTCGTTCGACGGCGAGGCGTACAAGTCCGTATTCTTCCAGAACTCGAACAACTCTGTGCGCGTCAGCGACGACTTCATGGAAGCTGTGCAGAAGGATCGCGACTGGACGACGCGCGCCGTACGCGACGACAGCCCCGTCGAGACGTACAAGGCGCGCGATCTGTGGCGCTGGATCTCCGAGGCCGCCTGGCAGTGCGGCGATCCGGGCCTGCAGTACGACACGACGATCAACGCCTGGCACACCTCGGCGAACACGGCGCGCATCAACGCGTCCAACCCGTGCTCCGAGTACATGTACCTCGACGACTCGGCCTGCAACCTCGCCTCGCTGAACTTGCGCAAGTTCGTGCCCCAGGTCGCGGCTGACGTGCCGGAAGACCGTCAGGCCGGTGAGTTCGACGTCGAGTCGTTCAAGCGCGCCGTCGAGCTCACGATCCTCGCGCAGGAGATCATCGTCGGGAACGCCAAGTACCCGACGGAGCGCATCCGCGACAACTCGCACAAGTTCCGGCCGCTCGGCCTCGGCTACGCGAACCTGGGCGCGCTGCTCATGTCGCGCGGGCTGCCCTACGACAGCGCCGAAGCGCGCGCCTACGCGGGCGCCATCACGGCCCTCATGACGGGCTGGGCCTACCGCACGAGCGCCGTCATCTCGCGCGACGTGACGGGCCCGTTCGCGGGCTACGCCGAGAACGTCGAGCCGTTCTTGGGCGTCATGAAGAAGCACCGCGCGCACGTCGACAAGATCGACCACACATACGTGCCGGGCGAGATGATGACGGCGGCGCGCGTCGCGTGGGACGAGGCCATCACGATCGGCAAGAACCACGGCTTCCGCAACGGTCAGGCCACGGTGCTCGCGCCCACGGGCACGATCGGCTTCATGATGGACTGCGACACGACCGGCATCGAGCCGGACATCGCGCTCATCAAGTACAAGCGCCTCGTGGGCGGCGGCATGATCAAGATCGTCAACAACACGATCACCGAAGCGCTCGAGCACCTCGCGTACAGCGACGATCAGATCAAGGCCATCATCGAGTACATCGACACCGAGGAGACGATCGAAGGCGCGCCCGGCCTCAAGGACGAGCACCTCGCGGTGTTCGACTGCGCGTTCCGCGCGGCCAACGGCACGCGCTCGATCGACTACAAGGGTCACATCCGCATGATGGCGGCCGCGCAGCCGTTCATCTCGGGCGCGATCTCGAAGACGGTGAACCTGCCGCCCGACGCCACGGTCGAGGACTTCCAGGACGCCTACATGGAGTCGTGGAAGCTCGGGCTCAAGGCCGTGGCCGTCTACCGCGACGGATGCAAGCGCACGCAGCCGCTTTCGACGAGCAAGACGGACCCGGGCATGGCGAAGGCCTTGTCGAGCTCGACGGCGATCGCCGAGGTGCCCGTCAAGAACGGACCGCCCGCGGCCGTGCGGCGCAAGCTGCCCGACGAGCGGCAGTCGCTCACGCACAAGTTCTCGATCGCGGGCCACGAGGGCTACATCCACGTGGGCCTCTACGAGACGGGCGAGCCGGGCGAGATCTTCGTGAAGATGGCCAAGGAGGGCTCGACGATCTCGGGCCTCATGGACAGCTTCGCGACGGCCATCTCGCTGGCGCTGCAGCACGGCGTGCCGCTGCGCCTCATCGTCGACAAGTTCTCGCGCACGCGCTTCGAGCCCTACGGCTTCACGGAGAACCCCGACATCCCGCGCGCGAGCTCGATCATGGACTACCTCTTCCGCTGGCTCGGCTCGAAGTTCATCAAGCGCGAGCAGGAGCCGACCGAGGCCGAGACGACGGCCACGGCGTCGCCGGAGATCGCGCGCGTCGCCGAGGTCGTGGCCCGCGGAGCCGCGCACAAGGTCGAGGTCATCGAAATAGGCTCGAACGCCGCCTCGACCGCCGGCAACGGCCACGCCAACGGAAACGGAAAGACCACGGTCGCGGGCAACGGGAACTACAACTTCATCGCCCGCACCGACGCGCCCACCTGCCCCGAGTGCGGCTCGATCATGATCCCCAATGGCAGCTGCCACAAGTGCGTGAACTGCGGCACCACTTCTGGTTGCTCATAGCGCCTTCAGAGATACCCTGACCGCGGTTCGGCCCGGCGCGTGGTGAACGCTGCCGGGCCGAAGTCTTTTGGGGGTCAGGGGAGGTTGAGGCGGGCGGCGATGGCGCGCACGGTGGCGCGCGGGGCGAGGCGCTGCGAGTGGATGAGGAGCTTGTTGCGCGCGCCGTGGATGACGCTGACCTTGCCCGCCAGCATGGCGCGGTAAGCGCCCTCGGCGACGACGGGCGCCGCCATGAAGCCGCGCTTGAACAGCCGCGTCTTGTCGTTGCGGGCGATCCGGCCGAACTCCGTGGCGGTCGCGCCGGGGCAGCTCACGGTCGCCGTCACGCCCGTGCCGCGCAGCTCGACGGCGAGCGCCTCGGTGAACGAGTTCACGAAGGCCTTCGTCGCGTAGTAGACGGCCATGCCGGGCCCGGGCTGGAAGCCGGCCGTCGAACCGAGGTTCAGGATGCGGCCCCCGCGCCGCGCGAGCATGCCGGGCAGGAGCAGGCCCGTGAGGTGCACGAGCGCGTTCACGTTCACCTGGATCATCTGGAGCTGGCGCGGCAGCTCCAGCTCGGCGAAGCGGCCCGTCGCGCCGAAGCCGGCGTTGTTGACCAGGAATTCGATCTCGAGCCCCCGGCGCGCGAGCTCGGCGACGAGGCGGTCGGGCGCCGCGGCGTCCGAGAGATCCTCCGCGAGGACGTGCGCCTTGACGCCGCGCTCGGCGACGAGGCGCGCCCCGAGCGCCTCGAGCTCGGCCTTCCGCCGCGCCACTATCACGACGTCGTGTCCATCGGCCGCGAAGAGCTGCGCGAGCTCGCGGCCGAGGCCCGACGAGGCGCCCGTCACGAGCGCGGTCTTCTTCTTCGCCGGGGTCGTCGCCTTGGAGTCCATCCGCGCTCCATAGATCGCCGCGCGGCGGGACGCAACCGGCGACGCTCCCCGGGACAACAGTATTTGGACATTGACTCCGCCCGCTGATACCGGAAGGGTCGAGCCATGCGCGATCGCGGCAACGGCGAAGGATGCCCTCGATGAACGAGAAGCTCGTCGTGCTCCTCGTCGTCCTCGCGTCGGGCTGCGCCGCGAAGAAATCGGCGGCCGCCGATCCCGTCCTCGATCGCGGCCGGCACGTGTACGGGCAGCTCTGCGCGACCTGCCACGGCGTCGCCGGCAACGGTTACGCGGCCGACAACGCGCCCTCGCTGCGCAGCCCGACGTTCCTCGCCACGGCGTCCGACGCGTTCCTGCGCGACGGCATCGCGCGCGGCCGGCCCGGCACGGCCATGGCGGCGTACGGGCGCGCCCTGGGCGGTCCGCTCGGCCCCGAAGACGTGAGCGCCCTCGTCGCCTTCCTGCGCCAGGGCGGTCCGCCGCGCGTCGAGCTGCCGAGCGCCGCGCCCGGCAACGCCAAGAACGGGAAGGTGCTCTTCGAGACGCTCTGCGTGCGCTGTCACGGCACGCCCACCCAGCGCAGCAGCGCCGTCCACCTCGCGAACCCGGTGCTGCTCGCCACGGCGTCCGACGCGTTTCTCCGCTGGGCCGTCGAGTGGGGCCGACCGCCCACGTCGATGATCCCCTGGAAGGAGACGCTGCGCCCCGCGCAGATCGACGACGTCGTCGCCTACGTCCGCTCGCTGGCCGTGCCGCCCGGGACGCCGCCGCCGCCCACGTCGCCGCCGACCGGCCCAAGCGCGCCGCACCGCGGCCCCATCGTGCTCAACCCCAAGGGGCGGACGCCCGACTTCACGCTCAAGGACGCGCTCTACGTCTCCATCGACGACCTCAAGCGCGCGCTCGACCAGAAGCGCCGCCTCATCATCGCCGACGCGCGCCCGCCCTCGGACTACGACAGCCTGCACATCACGGGCGCGATCTCGACGCCGTACTACGATCTCAAATCCCTCGACGATCTGCCGAACGACGGCACGTGGGTTCTCGCCTACTGCGCGTGTCCGCACCACGTCTCGGGCCTGGTCGTCGACGAGCTCCGCAAGCGCGGCTACAAGCACACCGCCGTCATCGACGAGGGTGTCTTCGCCTGGCAGCAGAAGGGTTACCCGGTGGTCGCAGCCCCCGGGCTGCCGCCCTTCGCCGCGCCGCCGCCCCCGCATCCCGACGCGCGCGCGCTCCGCAGCTCGCGCGACGCGGCTCTAGCGGCCCCTTCCCCCGTTCGTTAGAATGCCGCGCATGCAAACCCAGGAGCGGCCGCAAACGCGCCACGCCGGACCCAACGCATTCTTCGCGCTCTTCGCGCTCTTCCCCGTCGTGCTCGCCGCCTGCGGCCCTTCGATCGATCCCGCCGCCAAGGCCGACATCGACCGGCGCGTGGGGGCGCTAGCGGCGCCGCAGCAATCGTTCGGCGCGCCGAGCGGGTTCGTGCCCATGCCCTTCGCTGCCGGGCAGTGGACGCGCCACAAGCTCGTCGACGACAAGGGTCAGCCCTCGTTCCTGACCTACAAGGTCCTGGCCCAGGAGGCCGACGCCTTCTGGATCGAGACCGTCACCGAGGGATACACGGGGCGCACGATGCTGAAGATGCTGCTCGCGATCCCGAACCGCGCGGACGTGGGCTCGATGGACATCCGCGCCGTCAGCATCAAAGACCACAGGGGTCACGTCACGACCCTCGACGGCCCCATGCTGTCGCTCATGCGCAACATGTACCAAGGCGCGGTGTCGACGCTCGCCGTGAGCTGGCAGGGCCTGCCGCAAGAGGAGGCCTCCGTCCCCGCGGGCGTCTTCGCGGGCTGCTTCCGCGCGCGCACCGACGCCACCTGGGGTCCGTGGCACAGCGCGAACCAATCGTGGTCGCACCCCGCCGTGCCGCTGTCGGGCCTCGTCAAGAGCCAGGGGGTCGACAAGCCGACGTCGATGGTGCTCGTCGCCTTCGGCCTCACGGGCGCCACCTCCGAGTTTTGAGCGGCCACGCGCCCACGCTGGCCACGGCCGGCTTCATTGGTTAGCGTATAGGCATGTTCACGTTCGTCACGGGTGGGCTGCGCTCGGGCAAGTCGGAGTACGCGCTGCGCCGCGCGTCGGAGCTGGGCGCGCCGCCGTGGCTCTACGTCGCGCCCGCCATCGAAGGCGACGACGAGCTCAAGGCCTGGCTCGGTAAGCACCGTCGCGACCAGGAGGCCACCTGGAAGCTGCTCGAGGCGCCCGAGCACCTCGAGCAGGTCCTCGAGCCCGCGAAGCTCGACGGCTACGGCTCGCTGCTCATCGATCGCTTCACGGTGTGGCTCGCGAACCGGCTCGCGCGCGCCGACGCGGGCGGCGATCGCGCGCTGCTCGCCGAGATCGAGCGCGTCGCCGACCGGCTCTACCGCTCGACGACGCCGGCCGTCGTCGTGACGACCGAAGTGGGCCTCGGCTTTCTGCCCGCGAACGTTCCCGACCGGCGCCTCGTCGAGGTCGTGGGAATGGCCAATCAGATCCTCTCCGAGCGCGCGACGGCGGCGACCCTGCTCGTGAGCGGGATCGCGCTGCGCCTGCGCTGAGGCGCGCGCGTGACATTGGTGCGGCGTTCATTCCCCGTGGGCGCGCTCGGCTGCAACTGCAGCGTCGTCGTCTGCCCCGACACCAAGGAGGCGCTCGTCGTCGACCCGGGCGACGAGGCGCCGCGCGTACTCGAGGCGCTGGCCGCCGAGGGCGCGCGCGCCGTGAAGATCGTCCACACGCACGCCCACTTCGACCACGTCATGGGCACGGGCGAGGTCGCGGCGCGCACGGGCGCCGAGATCCTGATCCACGCGGACGACCGCTGGCTCTACGACAACGTGCCCATGCAAGCCCGGATGTTCGGGCTGTGGCGCGCCGGCGACCAGCCGCCGCCGCCGCCCACGCGCGAGCTCGCGGGCGACGAGGCGCTCGCCTTCGGGCGGCGCGAGGCGCGCGCGCTGCACACGCCCGGGCACACGCCCGGCTCGCTCTGCTTTTTCCTCGAGCGCGCCGGCGAGACGCCCATCGTGTTCGCGGGCGACACGCTCTTCCGCCGGTCGATCGGCCGCACGGATCTTTGGGGCGGCTCCCTCGAGGCGATCACCCGCTCGATCCGCCAGCGCCTACTCACGCTGCCCGGCGCCACCGTCGTCGTGCCCGGTCACGGCCCGGAAACGACAATAGAGGAGGAGCGCGCGGGCAATCCCTTCGTGCGACCGCCGCCAGCGGCGAGAGATCCCTAAACTACATCCACCTACGTCCTGCCACATAAGCACCCACCGCCCTCATTTTCACGCGCGAGACGCCCGGCGAATGGGGTTAAAGTTCGAGGCCATGGGCACGACACACGGATCGAGAAGGGTTTCGCGCGCGCTTTGCGTCCTCGCGACGTGCGGAGCGCTGGCTCTCATGGCCGCCTTCCCGGGTGCGGCCCACGCGAAGAAGCAGCACAAGCTCAAGATGGACCCGACCGTTCCGGAGACGGCGGAGCCCGCGGGACCCGTGCCGCCCGAGTCGGACGCTAACGGGCATGTCAACTTCGCCAATCCCCAGGCCGAGGGTCTCGGTCGCGTCACCGTGAAGTCGAAATCGGGTGACAAGATCCAAGTTTACCTCGAGGGCCGCTACTTCGGCGACGCGCCCATCACGATCTACAGCGTGCCCAAGGGGGATTACATCGTCGAGGGGACGATCGTGGGCTCCGGCAAGCAGGTGAGCTCACCTGTGAGCGTGAGCGAGAACGAGGAGGCCACGGTCGAGATCGGCGGCCCCAAGGCCGAAGCGGCCGCCACCGTCGGCGGCAAAGGCGGCTTTATGGGGGGCGAGATCTCGCCGTCGCGTCTGCGCCTCGCGAAGATCTGCCTCGTCGTCGGGGGCGTCGCGCTCATCGGGGGCGTCGTCTTCGCCGTGCTGGAGAACAGCGCCGAGAACGACTACGAGAAGGCGGCGCCCGGCGACCAGGCCAACCTCGACTCGATCTCGAGCCGCGGCCGCCGCGACGCCGCCCTGGCCGACCTGGGCTTCGCGCTCGCGGGCGTGGCCGTCGTGGGCGCCGTCATCGCCGCCTACCCGATGTTCACGAAGCCGAGCGCCGAGAAGACTGAGGCGCCGGCGACAGCGTTCGTGGCGCCCATGCTGGGCCACGGCGTGGCTGGCGGCGCGCTCTCTTTGCGCTTCTAGCGGCTTTTAGCGGCCGAGCTTCGCCGTGTCGATGAGGCGCACGCCGGCGGGCGGCGCCCAGTGGAAGGTCGCCTCGGGGATGTTCGTGTTCGTACGGATGTCGCTGAACAGCAGGTCGTTGACGTTCCCCTGTTGGTCGGTGATGACGCTCTCGCGCACGTCGAAGGTCTTGGTGTCGACGACGAATAGAATGGTCTTGACCTGCGCCTGCGGCGTCTTGGGCGAGAGCGCCAGCACGTAGTCGCGCGGCGTGCCGTACGGCGTCTTCGGATCGGCGGCGGCGATGTCGAACTCGGCGGCGAGCTTGCCCTGACCCGCGAGAAAGGCCAGCGCCGCCGGAAGCTGCGACGACTTGAGATCCTGCTTGAAGGCCTGCTTGTCCTCGGGCTCGAAGAGCCAGAGGGTGTTGCCGTCGGCGAGATACATCTTCGGCTCGGGCTGCGCGTAGTTCCAGCGCATGCGGCCAGGCT
>DATKFB010000003.1:0-11781 GCA_035544435.1 Polyangia bacterium | reverse complement strand
GTGCACGGCGCGACGTCGGCCTCGCCCGGCGGCGCGCCGCCCAGCACGACGCGCTCGGTGAGGTGCGCGAGCCCTCCTAGCGCAGCGGGCTCGCCCGCCGAGCCGACGCCGATCCACGCCTGCAGCGCGACGAGCGGCGCGAGGTGATTCTCCTCGAGGATCGCCGTGACGCCGTTCGGCAGCTCGAAGGAGAGGCGGGTCTTGCGCCCGTCGACGGCGGCTGGCAAGGCCGTGGCCGCGAGCGCCGGGGCGCCCGCTCCCTGCGGACCGGCGCAGGCGCTGACGAGCGAGCTCATTCCCAACGCGGCGCGGACGAACGAAACGACTCTCACGAGCACGCGGAGCCTACCAGAAGGACCCCGGCGCGCGGACGAGATCGCCCGAGTGGCCGAGGCGTGCCCCACGGGCGGCGATGTGTGTTAGAGACGTGGCGCGGCCCGGCGGTGATCGCCGCGCGGCGCACGGAGGGTGCGGAGGATGACCCGGGCATGAAACGACGGCTGTTCCTTCGCGGCACGGCGCTGGCGAGCGGCGCCGCGCTCACGGGCGGCGCGGGCGCGCTCGGCCTTCCCGGCGGCGTTCGAGTGGCGCGCGGCGGCGCGCTCGGGCTGCTCGAGCGCGCGGGGCTCGCGCCGGCGGTGCGGCTCACGCGCTACGGCGGCGGGGGCGCCGGAGGCCACGTCGCCGAGGTCTTCGATCTGCCGCTCGTGCCAGGCGCGACGGCGCGGCGCCAGCTCGGCGACGCCGCGTGGTCGTGCGCGTTGCGGGCGACGCCCGTCAAGAACGCCGGGCCGAAGGCGGCGCGTCCGCCGGCCATCGATCTCGTCGCGACCTTCAAGCTCGAGCGCGGGGCGGCGGCTGAGGCTTCGGTCGGGCTCGCGCTCGCGTTCTCGCGCTGGTCCCGCGCCGACTACGTCCTGCTGCCGGGCGCCTGCTACGCGGGCAACCGCTTCGAGTCGCGCCACATCGTCTACCCGCCGCGGCTCTCGGAGGCGGCCGACATCGGGCCCAACGTTCCCGTCATCGTGTCGGACATTCCGCGCCTCAACATCCACACGGGGCCGTCGCGCCTGCAAGTGCTCGCGGCCGACCTGGCGACGCCCGCCGTCGGTGTGCAGGCCCCCGCGACGGGCCAGGGCGTGCTCGTGCTCGTCGAGCCGGCGACGCGCCTCGGCCCGTCGTGCCTCACACTCGAGGAGAGCGACGACCGGACGCGCGCGCGCCTCATCGTGAGCGCGCCCGGCGTGCGCGAGGACGTCGGGTACGCCGCCGGCAACACGCGCCTGCCGTCGAAGGATCGCGGCGCCGCCTTCCGCCCGGGCGACACGCTCGTGCTGCGCCTGCGCGTACACGTCTTCGACTGCCCCGAGGTGCGCGGCCTCTTCGACGCGCTCGCCGTCGTGCGCAAGGATCTGACGGGGCCGACGGCGCGCCCGGCCGAGCTGCCGTTTTCGGCGGCCTTCAAGGTCCACGAGGCGCGCGTGAACCAACGCTTCGTCGAAGCGGCCGGGCTCTTCTCGCTCGACGCGCGCGAGGGCGCGCTCTCGTGGCAGAGCGGTTGGTGCGGCGGGCTAGCGGCGACATTGCCGCTGCTGGCGTTCGGCGAGCCGCTCTCGCGCGAGCGGGCGCGGCGCACGCTCGGCTTCCTTTTCTCGTCGGCGCAGGCACCGTCGGGGTTCTTCCGGTCGGTCTACGACGGAAAGCGCTGGCTCGACGACGGACCGGCGGCGACGCCGCCTTCGCCTTCGGGCGCGGCGCCGCGCGAGGCGACGCGGCGGCTGCCGGGCACGCGGCACCTCGGACGCTGGCACCTCGTGCGCCGCAGCGCCGACGCGCTGACCTTCGTCGCCAAGCAGCTCATGGTGATGCAACGGCAGGATCCCGCCTTCAAGGCCGACGCGCGCTGGCTCGCGGGGCTCGGGCGCTGCGCCGATGCGTTCGTGCGCCTGTGGGATCGCGAACGGCAGCTCGGCCAGTACGTCGACGTCGAGACGGGCGACCTCATCGTAGGCGGGTCGACGTCGGCGGGCCTCGCGCCGGCCGGGCTCGCGCTCGCAGCCGCGCTGCTCAAGCGAGACGACTGCCTCGCGACGGCGCACGCGGTCGGGGAGCAATTTTACGACCGTTACGTGCGCGCGGGCCTGACGTGCGGCGGCCCGGGCGACGCCCTGCAGTGCCCCGACGGCGAGTCCGCGGCTGCTTTGCTCGAGTCGTTCGTGACGCTCTTCGAGCAGACCGGAGAGGCGATGTGGCTCGAGCGCGCCACGGCGACGGCGCGCCTCGTGGCGAGCTGGGTGATCTCTTACGATCTTCGCGACCGCGCGAGCCGAGGCGACATTCGGACGAGCGGCGCGGTCTTCTCGAACGCACAGAACGGTCGCGGCGCGCCCGGTTACACCTTGCTGTCGGGCGACGCCCTCTTGCGGCTTTATCGCGCCACAGGCGATGCCGCGCACCTCGAGCTCCTGCGCGACACGGTCCACAACCTCGCGCAGTACCTGCCGCTCGCCGAGCAAGCGGATCGCGGCGCGCCCGCCGCACCGGAGCGCGCCGCGGGCCGCGCGCGCGCCGACACGCGCGACTGGCTCGACGGCGCCCCGGACATCGTCCCGGCGACGAGCGTCTTCGACGCGGCCTGCCTGCTGTCTTACTCCGAGGTGCCCGGCGTCTACGTCAGGACGAGCAGCGGGTTCGTGTTCGTCTTCGACCACGTCGAGGCGCACGTGCGCGAGCGATCGCCGGGCCGCCTCGTCTTGACGGTCAAGAACCCGACGTCGAGCGAGGCCGCCGTGAGCCTGCTCGGCGAGAGCGACGACGAGGCGGCCCGGCCCCTCGCGCCGGGGGCGATGCTCGCGGCGCGCGTCGTCACCGTGCCGGCCGGCGGCGCCGTCGACGTCGACTTCGACATGCCCGCGGGCGCGTCGGCGTCGCCCTGACGCGTCGGCCCCCCCGGCGTGATGGTAAGATCGGCGCGTGAGCGAGAGCGCCGAGCTGATGCGCATGCTGCGCCGGATCAAGCGGCGCGCGCGGAGGCTCGCGGCCATCGAAGCGGCCGTCGCGGCGACGACGCTGGGGCTGGGCGCGCTCGCGCTCGGCGTCGCCGTCTGGCGCGCGCGCGGCGGGTCCGTGTCGTGGCGCGTGGCCGAGACGGCGGCCGGCGCGTGCACGCTGGTGGGGGCGGCGTGGGGCGCGACGCGCCGCCTCTCCGACGTTCGCTGCGCGCGCTTGCTCGACGCCGCCATCGATCGCGGCGGGAAGACCGCCGATCGCGTGCTCTCGGCGCTCTCCTTCTCGAAGATATGCGAAGCGAACGACGCGCCTCTCGCGCGCGCGGCGCTCGCAGATGCCGTGGCACGCGCCCGCGCGCTGTCGCCCGCCGTCGTCGCGCCAGCGCGACGCCCGCGCGCCTTGCCCGCCCTGGCCGGCGCCACCCTCGCCTTGCTCGCCGTGGGGGGGTGGCCCGCGCGCGCCCCTGGCGCTCGGCGCGACGTCGCGGTGCCGCTCGCGACGACGCCGCAAGAGCCCCGCCTGCGCGTCGCCGCCGAAGCGCTCGAGGCCGAGCTCGCCGAGCTCGCCGCGGCGGCCACGGCGGCGGACGCCGCCGGCGACGTCGACCTCATGGCGCTCGCGCGCGAGGCGCGCACGACGCTCGACGCGCTCGAAGACGGAGCGCTCGGACGCGGCGAGGCCCTCGATCGGATATCGGCGCTCGCGGCGCGCGCCAAGGAAGCGACCGACGAGACCGAGGGTCAGCGAACGGCGCTGCGGGCGGCGGGCAAGGCCCTCGAGTCGACGCCTGCCACGCGCGCGCTCGGGCGCGCGCTCGCCGCCGCCGATGCGAGCGCGACGGAGCAGGCGCTCCGCGAGCTCGCGGCGAGCGCGGCGACCTCGGAGCGCGCCCGCGCGGACGTCGCGAGCGCCATGAGCGCGGCGGCCAGCGGTGTCGGCAGCGGCGCGAGCGGCGAGGACGCCGCCGGACCCGGCGAGGGCCGGCGTCGCCTCAACCGTGAACGCGAGGCCGCCGGCGCGAGCGCCGGCGAGGCCGCGCGCGCGGATCCGAGCGCGCGGCGGCTCGAGCATCTGCGCCGCGACCTCGACGAGACGGCGGCGGCGTGCCGCGCGGACGCCGCCGCGTGCGCCAAGCGCCTACAAGACGGTGCCGGCGGATTGCCGCGCGCGGCGCGCGAGGCGAGCGAGACGGCGTCGCGCCGGCGCCTCGAGAACGCCATGCGCCAAGTGCGCGAGCGCCTGCACCGTGGTGAGCTCGACGAGGGGGCGCCCGAACGGCGCTTCGGGAAGGTCGCGCGCGGAGAGTCGCGCGCGGATCAACGAGGCACCCGGGCCGGCGACCCCGGCGCACCTGAACCGGAGGCGGTCGTCCCCGACGAAACGGCCGGCGGGACGAACGGCGAAGGAGGGGAAGAGATCTTCGTCGACGAGCCCGCGAGCCAGGAGGGCGGCGCGGTGACGAACGCCGGCGCGGACGCCAAGGGCGCCGCCGCCCAGAGCGCCGACGGTCAAAGCGCTGCCGTCGCGGGGAACGGCGCCGGCCACGAGGCGGGTGGCGAGCCGCTCGGACGCGGCTCGTCGCCGCCCACGCGCGGGCATGACCGCGAGGTGCACGTGCGCGACGGCGCGGGGCCGAATCGCTCCGAGGTCATCGAGGCCTCCGCGCGCCGCGGCTTCGCCGCCCGAGGCTACGTTCGCGTCTTCGACGACTACCAACCCGTCGTCGAGGAGTCGCTCGCGACCGAGGCGGTGCCCGAGGGCCGCCGCTATGTCGTGCGCCGGTACTTCCAGCTCATCCGGCCGCGCGCCACGGCCGAAACGCCCACCCCGGGGGCGCGATGACCGCAGAGCCGGCGCCGGCGCTCGCGGAGGCCGCCGACGCGGTCGCGCGCTTTCGCGAGGATCTCGCGCGCTTGTCGCGAGAGATCGGCCAGCGCCTCGTGGGCCAGGCGGACGTCGTCGAGGGCGTCGTGGCCGCGCTGCTCGCGGGCGGCCACGTGCTGCTCGAGGGCGTGCCAGGTCTCGGCAAGACCCTGCTCGTCAAGACGCTCGCCGAGGCGCTCGAGCTCTCGTTCTCGCGCATCCAGTTCACGCCCGATCTCATGCCCGCCGACGTCGTCGGCACCAACATGATCATGGAGACGGGCGGCGAGCGGCGCTTCGAGTTCCAGCGCGGCCCGATCTTCGCCAACCTGATCCTCGCCGACGAGATCAACCGCGCGACGCCCAAGACGCAGTCGGCGCTGCTCGAGGCCATGCAGGAACAGTCCGTCACCGTCGGAAAGCAGACCTACGCGCTGCCACCACCCTTCTTCGTGCTCGCCACGCAGAACCCGATCGAAATGGAGGGCACGTACCCGTTGCCCGAGGCGCAGCTCGATCGCTTCTTCTTCAAGCTGCGCGTCGACCTGCCAGCCAACGCCGACCTGCACGCCATCCTCGACCGCACGACGGGTGCCACCGATCCCGTCGTGCGCCCCGTGCTCGGCCGCGCGCGCCTGCTCGAGCTGCGCGAGCTCGTGCGCCAGGTTCCCGTGGCGCGTCCCATCCAGGACTACGCCGTGCGCCTCATCGAGGCCACGCACCCCGAGCGCTCCAAGGTGCCGCGCGTGCGCAAGCTCGTGCGCTACGGCAGCTCGCCGCGCGGCGCCCAGGCGCTCATCCTCGCCGCCAAGATCCGCGCGCTCGCCGACGGCCGCTTCGCGCCGTCGTTGGACGACGTGCGCCGCGTCGCCGCGCCCGCGCTGCGGCACCGCGTGCTGCTCAACTTCGAGGGCGAGGCCGAGGGCGTCTCCACGGACGCGGTGCTCGGCGAGATCCTCGCGGTGCTGCCGGAGGTGACGTGAACGCCGCCGCGCGCGCGCCCGCCCCGGGCGGGCCGCTCGAAGGGCGAACGGCCCCGCGCGGGCGCTTCGACGAGACGTTCCTGCGCCGGCTCGAGACCCTGCGCGTCGTCACGAAGCGGGCGTCGCTGGGTCAGCTCCGCGCCGATCGCCGCAGCCGGCGCGTGGGCGCGGGCATTGAGTTCGCCGATCACCGCGACTACGCGGCGGGCGACGATCTGCGCATCCTCGACTGGAACCTCTACGGACGCATGGAGCGCCTGCTCGTGCGGCTCTTCGAGGAGGACGAGGATCTCGCGATCGACGTCCTCATCGACACGAGCGCCTCTATGGGCCTGGGCGCGCCGCCCAAGCTCGACCTCGCGGCCCAGATCGGCGCGGCCCTCGCGTACGTCGGCCTCGCGAACCTCGACAGCGTCGCCGTGACGACCGTGAGCGACGCGCTCGGCGAGGACCTGCCGCCCGCGCGGGGTAAGGGCCACATCCTGCGCGTGCTCCGCTTCCTGGACGCGGCCCGCGCCGAGGGACGCACGTCGCTCGCCGCCGCGGCGCGCGACTTCCTAGGCCGCCACCGCCGACACCGCCGCGGGCTCGTCGTGCTGATCTCGGACTTCTACGATCCCGCGGGCTACCGCGAGGCCCTCGAGCTCCTGCGCTACGGACGGTTCGAGGTCGTCGCCATCCAGGTGAGCGCGCCGGAGGAGGCGCGGCCCGCGCTGCGCGGCGACGTCGCCGTCTACGACGTCGAGACGGGGGAGGAGCGCGACGTCACGATCTCAGCCCGCGCGCTCGCCGAGTACGAGCGCCGCCACGCGGCCCTCGTGCGCGGGCTCGACGGCTTCTGCCGTGAGCGCGCCATCCTGTGCTTCACCGTGATGTCGGACGAAGCCTTTGACGCCGTCGTCCTGCGGGTCTTCCGCGCGGGCGGGCTCTTGCGCTGAGCGCGCGCGATGGGGATTTTCCCGGCGTGGGGGCTCGCCCTCGAAGGCCTCTCGGCGGGCGCGGCCGTGGGCATCGCCCTCGCGGGCGTGGCGATCTTGACGGGGCTCTACCTGCTCAAGCCCCGACGCCGGCGCGTCGTCGTCGCGTTCGCGCCGCTCTGGCTGCCGGGCGCGGGTGAGCGGCGCTCCGAGCGCTGGGCGCGCCACCTGCGCCGCTGGCTCTCGCTCGCGCTGCAGGCCGCCGTGTTCGGGCTCCTGCTGCTCGCGGCGGCCGACCCGCGATCCCGCGCCGCCGATCGAGCGGGCCGCAGCTTCGTCGTCCTCATCGACCGCTCGGCCTCGATGTCAGCGACGGATGAACCCGGGACGCGCCTCGGCGCCGCGCGCGCGCGCGCCCGCGCGCTCGTCTCGGGTCTCGGCCCCGCCGACCGCGCCCTCGTCGCGTCGTTCGCCGCCGACGTCAGCGCGGAGAGCGGCTTCGAGACCGACGCGCGCCGCCTCGAGCGCGCCGTCGACGCCGTGCGCCCCTGCGAGGAGCCGGCCGACCTCGGGCGCGCGCTCTTTTTCGCCGCCGCCGTGTTGCGCGGGCAACCCCACCCGACGCTCGTGCTCGTGAGCGACGGCCGCTTCTCCGACGACGCGCGCGCCAACGCCGCGGCGCTCCTCGACCGTGCACCCGCGGGCGCGTCAGCAACGCCTTCGCTCGCCGACGTCGACGTGCGCTGGGCGCCCGTCGGCCGGCGCGCGCGCAACGTTGCCCTGCTCGCCTTCGCGGCGCGGCGCCTCCCCGCCGACCCGACCTCCGCATACGCCGCCGTGACGGTCCGAAATTTCGGCGCGGCCGCCACGACGGTGACGCTCGAGATCTCGGCCGGCGCCGCGAGCGCGCTCGTCGATCGCGTCCACATCGCCCTCGCGCCAGGCGAGACGCGGCGCCACGTCCTGCCCGACGTCTCCGCACCCGGCGCGCGCCTCGCGGCGCGTTTGCTCGAGGGCGACGATCTGCCGCTCGACGATCGCGCTTACGCGACCGTCCCCGGCGTCGAGCGGCTCCGAATCCTGCGCGTGGGCGCGCCCAACCTCTTTCTCGACGGCGCGCTCCTGAGCCTCGGCGAGACGGCGGCCGTCCACGGCGCGCGGCCCGAGGCGGTCGAGTCGACGCGCGCGCGCTGGACCTCGTACGACGTCGTGATCTTCGACGGCGTCGCGCCGGTCCCCGCGCCCAAGACGGGCCACTTCCTCTACCTCGCGCCGCGCGGCCCCGGCAGCCCCTTCCCGGGGCGCGGCGTCCTTCGCGATCCAGTGTTCTCCGACACGCGGCACGGCCACCCACTGCTGCGCCAGCTCGATCTCGGGGACGTCAACATCGCGGAGGCGGAGCGGCTCACGCTCGAGGCGGGCGACGTCGCCGTCGCGTCGTCGTTTGGCGCGCCCCTCATCGCGGCGCGCGAACGGCCCGGTCTGCGCGTCGCGGCGCTGGCCTTCGACGTGCGACGCTCCGACTTGCCGATGCGGGCGGCCTTCCCGCTCCTCGTGGCGAACGCGCTCGGGTGGCTCGCGGGCAGCAACGCGCGCGAGCTCCCGCCCGCGCTCGTGGGAAGCGTCGTGCGCGTGCCGGCGCCGCGCGGCGCGACCCGCGTCGACGTGCGCGACCCCACGGGCGCGCGCGCCAGCTGGCCCGTCACGGGCGACGCCGCCCTCGTGCCCATTCGCCGCGCGGGCTTCTACCGCGTCGGCGACGTCACGCTGGCCGCCAACGCCGCCGACGTCGTCGAGTCGGACACGGCGCCCGTGCGCACGCTCGCCCTCGGCGGCCGGACGCTCTCGCCGCCCGATCCGCCCTTGGGCCACGGCCGACGTCCGCTCGCGACGTGGGCGCTGCTCGTGGCCGCGGCGCTCCTGCTCCTCGAGTGGGTCACGACGCACCGACGGTGGACGGTGTGATGTCCGCGCTCGCCTTCGATCGCCCTGCGTGGCTCCTGCTCGTGCTCGTGACGCCGGCGCTGTTCGTCATCGCCACGCGGTCGCTCGGCGACTTTTCACGGGCGCAGCTCGCGTCGCAGGCGACGCTGCGCGCGCTCGTGCTCGGCGCGGTCGCCGTGGCGCTCGCCGGTCCGTCGCTGCGACGGACCGCGCGCGCCGTGTCGGCGGTGGCCCTACTGGACGTCTCCGACAGCATGTCGGACGCGGCGCTCGCGCGCGCCGGCGAGGCGGTCTCCGCGCTGCGCGCCGCCGCCGCGCGAACGGGCTCGCGCTTGCGCCTCGTGCGCTTCGCCGCGACCGCCGAGGAGTTGCGGGCCGATGGCTCCGCGCCGCTCGCGCGTTTTCCGCCGCCCCTCGGCGCCGCCAGTGATCTCGCCCTCGCGACGAGCCTCGGCGCCGGCTTGCTCGACGAGGCGGCCTTGCCGCGCCTTTTGCTCGTCTCGGACGGCGAGGCGACGCGCGGCGATCTGCGCGCCGAGGCGGATCGGCTGGCGGCCCGGGGCGTGCCCCTCTTCGCGCTCGCGCTGCCGCCCTCGGAGACGGGCGACGTCGCCGTCGCCGCGCTCACGACCGCCGACGACGTCCGGCCCCGCGCGCCCTTCCCCGTCGAGGTTCGCCTGCTCGCCGATCGCCCGACCCGCCTGCGCGTGCGCCTCGACGGCGCCGACGGAGCCGTCGTCGACGAACCGGAGCGTACCGTCGACGTCGCGGCGGGCGCGACGTCGGTGACGTTCGTGGCGCGCATCACCGAGCCGGGCGTCGCCACGCTGCGCGCCCGCCTGCTGCCCGCGCGGCCCGATCGCCACCCGGAGAACGACGAAGGCGTGCTCGCCGTCGCGACGGAACGCGAGCCGCGCGTGCTCGCGCTCGAGGGAGCGGCCACAGCGGCGACCTCCTTCGCGCACGCTCTCGAGAGCGAGCACATCGCCGTCGATGTCCGCCCCGCGCGCGCCCTGCCCGCACGCTCGGCGCTCGACCGCTACGACCTCGTCGTGCTGTCCGACGTCCCGCGCGCCGCGCTCGGCGCGCGCGAGCTCGCTGCCCTCGACGCATATGTGCGCGACGGCGGCGGCCTGCTGGTCGCCGGCGGCGCGGACGCCTTCGGCTCGGGCGGCTGGCAGGGCACGCGCCTCGAGCCGTTGCTGCCGGTCCTCCTCGATCTACCCGAGCGCGAGGACGAGGCCACGCTTGCCCTCGCGCTCGCCATCGATCGCTCGGGCTCGATGGCGGGCCCCAAGATGGAGCTCACGAAGGAAGCGGCGCGCGCCACCGTCGAGATGCTGCCGCCCTCCGATCTCGTCGCCATCACTGTCTTCGACAGCCAGGCGGCCCCCATCGTCCACCTGCAGCGCGCCTCGAACCGCGTGCGCATCCTCTCCGACATCGGCCGCATCCAGGCCAGCGGCGGCACCAACATCCTCGCCGGCCTGCGCGAGGCCTTCGACGAGCTCGCGTCCGCGCGCGCGCGCAAGAAGCACATCATCCTCCTCACCGACGGGCAGTCGCCTTACGAGGGAATCCCCGACCTCATCGACGCTGCCGTCGCGCAGCGGATCACGATCTCCGCGATCGGCGTCGGCGACGGCGCCGACCAAGCCCAGCTGCGCATGATCGCGACCCGCGGCGGCGGCCGCTTCCAGCAGACGCGCGATCCCGCGAGCCTGCCGCGGCTCTTCTCGCGCGAGACTTCGCAGGTGAGCCGCCGCTCGATCGTCGAGGAGCCGACGCCCGTGAAGGTCCAGAAGCGCGCCGAGGCCTTCACCGGCATCCCACTCGAGCGCGCGCCGCCGCTGGGCGGCTACGCCGTGACGCGCCCGCGCCCGGGCGCCGAGCTGCTCCTCGCGGCCCCGAACGGCGCGCCGCTGCTCGCGCGCTGGCAGGTCGGCCTCGGCCAGGTCGCGGCGTGGACGAGCGACGTCGAGCCGCGCTGGTCGGCCGCTTGGATGCGCTGGCCGCCCTTCGCGAAGTTCTGGGCGCAGGTCACGCGCGCGACCATGCGCCGCCGCGCCGCCAACCACTTCCCCCTGCGCGCGACGCTCGACGGAGACCGCGTCACGCTCGCCGTGGACGCCATCGGCCCCGACGATCGTTTCCTCTCCGGCCTCGACGCCTACGTCGCCGTGACCGCCGTGGCCGCGCACGGCCCCGCGCCCCCCGAGCGCCGCATCGCCCTCGCCGAGACCGCGCCCGGTCACTACGAGGGAGCGTTCCGCGTCGATCTCCCCTCGGGCGCGCTGCTGTTCCAAGGCGTCCTCACCCGCGCCGGCGGCCCCGTCGGGGAAGCCACGGGCCGCCTCGCCCTCCCCTTCGCGCCCGAGCACCGCCCGAGCATCCCCACCGCCGACGACGACGGAGACGCGCTGCGTGGCCCGGCGCTCCTGGCGGCCGTCGCGGCGCGCACGGGCGGCCGCGTCCTCACGAATCCCATCGACGTCCTCGATCCCGGCCGCGAGCTCCGCGAAACGCGCCAGCCCCTGCGCACGCAGGTGCTGCTCGCGGCGCTCGCGTTGTTTCTCGTCGACGTGCTCCTCCGCCGCGTGCGCTTCGACGCTCTGCCCGGCCTCGCGCGTCGCTGAAAGGTTTGACTCTCCTCGGGATCTTTGGCATAGCCTGCCTTCAGCAAAAACCCAATACGGGGCGTGGCGCAGTCTGGTAGCGCGTTCGGTTCGGGACCGAAAGGTCGGAGGTTCAAATCCTCTCGCCCCGACAACTGTAAGTCCGCGTGATCGCTTTCCAGCGGTTCGTGGTCGGAGGGCCGCTGGGTGCCCCTTCGGAGCTTCGGGTAGTAGCCGGGTAGTAAATGGAGCCGCCGAGCGTTAGGCCGGCGCTTCGATCAGCGGCGCTCCCAAGAGCCCGGATCGAGGCGGTGGTGGGCCACCGCGACGATCACGATCTCATCCTTCGCGACGCGATAGGCGATCGTATAAGGGAATCCGCGAAGGACGTACCGGTGCGTGCGATTCCGAACCGGCCATCGAGACGGAGCCGCGATGAGCAGAGAGACG
>DATKFB010000002.1:0-7747 GCA_035544435.1 Polyangia bacterium | reverse complement strand
GGTGCGGGAGCTGCTGCTGGGCGACGACGACACGGCCTCCGTCGAGGCGGCGAAGGCGCTCGGGCAGTCGGGGGCCTCGAACGCGCTCGAGCCGCTCGTGGATCTGTTGAGCGTCGGCGCGGCCCCGGCGCGCGCCGAGGCGGCGGTCGAGGCGCTGGGCGCGCTCGGCGACCCGCGCGCGCTCGACGTGCTCGAGCTCTACGCGGGTCATCAGATGCCGGAGGTGAGGCGGCGCGCCGTCAGGGCGCTCGCCGCCATCAAGGACGAGCGCGTCGTCCCTGCACTGCTGGCGGCGCTCGGCGACGCCGCACCGGACGTGCGCGCCGCGGCGGCCGACGCGCTCGCGGCGCGCAAGGAGACCAAGGCGGGGCCGCGGCTGCTCGCGCTCGTCAAGCGCAACGACGCGGGCGCGGCGCCCGCGCTCGGCCTGCTCGCGTTGCCGGAGCTCGTGCCGCAGCTCGCCGAGCTGCAGGGCACTGTCGACGACAACGTCGTCGCGTCGGCCCTCGGGGAATACATCAAGCGCGACGACGTCCCCGACAGCTTGCGCGTCGACGTCGTGCGCACGATCGGGCGGCTGTCGGGGGCGGCGGCCACAACGGCGCTCGTCGAGTATCTGGGTTCCGTCCCCGCGAAGGACGAGCGACCGTCGAAGAAGGAAGCGCAGAAGCTCGTCGACGACAAGGGGACGCTGAAGTGACGATGCCGGCAAGCAGGCTCGCCACCGTTCTCGCCGTCACGCTCTCGGCGGGGTGCGCGACGAGCGCTTACCAGCGCGCGGGCAGCTCGGAGGACGTCGCCGCCGCGCTCGTGCGCACGGGCGCGGGCGGCGTCGCGGACCGACCTGCGAACGCCGCGGGGCGGCCGCTCGCCTTCCTCGTGCTGGGCGGCTCCAGAGGTCCGCGCCTCGCCGCTTACGACCTCGCCGAGTCGCGCGTGCTTTGGATCCAGCCGGCCGACCTGAAGGCGCGCGTCGAGGTGGGCGCCGACGTGGTTGTGTACGGCGTCGGGGACGCCGTCGTCGCGCGCGACATCGCGAGCGGCGCCGAGCGTTGGCGGCACGCCATCGCGAAGGACGAGCGGCTCCTCGGCTACACGATCGACGGGAAAACGGCGTACCTCGTCGTCCAGACCGGGGGCGCCCACCTGCACGGCGGCAAGGCCTCGGTGCGCGCGCTCGACGCGAGCACGGGCGGCGCGCGCTGGCTGCACGAGCTGCCTTCGGGTAACGCGGGCGCGCCGGCGGCGCGCGGCGGTCTTGTCGCCGTGCCGCTCCAGTCCCAGTACGTCACGCTCCTCGACGCGCAGACCGGCGACCAGCTCGCGCAGGTGCTCTCCAGCGAGGAGGCGGCCACCTTCGTGCGCGCGCTCCCTGAGGGCCTCTTCTTCGGCTCGAGCGGCGTATTCCAGCTGTCGCCCGCCACGGCGGCCGGCTCGCGCCGCTCGGGCGGTTACGCGCGCGCGTCGTTGCCGGCCTTCGTGCGGCCCGTCTACTGGTTCGATCTCTACCGGCCCGAGCAGGGCGACTACTCGGCGCTCGATCGCAACCGGATCCTATGGCGTATGACGCCGTCAGGCACCTCCTCGGGAGACCTGCGCTTCCGCGACGACCTCGCCTTCGTGCACAATTACCGCTTCTTCTTCGGCTTCGACGCACGCAACGGGACGCTCAAGTGGGCCTACAACCATCCGGCCACGGAGGCCGTGGCGTCGGCGGACGTCGGCGACGCTTTGGCGTTCGTCACGGCCGACGGCGAGCTGGGCGCGCTGGACGCGCGCACGGGCGCGCGGACCTTCAAGGCCCAGCTCCCGGGCGAGGTCGTGCGCGGGGCGACGTTCGATGCCGAGGGCTGGGCCCCGCGCGCCGGCCGGGCGGCGGGCGCGCCGGTAGGGCTCTCGGAGACGCTGTCGTCGGTCGTTTGGGATCCGGACCGGCGCTTCTGGGACGTCAAGATCTTCGCCATCGAGGAGCTGGCGCACCAACCGGGCCGCGAGGTCACGGGACAGCTCCTCAAGATCACCGAGCAGGAAGGGCTGCCGCCCGCCGTCTATCAGAAGGCGGGCGAGGCGCTCGTCGCGCGCAAGGACGCGTCGGCCGCCGATCTGCTCGCGGGCGCTCTGCGCGCGCACGCGGACTACGCCGACGGCAAAGCGGCGCCCGCCGTCGAGATCCTCGCGCGCGCCGCCGGCGCCATGAAGGCGACGACGGCCGCGCCCGCGCTCGTGGCGCACCTGCGGCGGCCTGAGACGCCGCCCGCGGCCCTCACGCAGATCGCCCGCGCGCTCGCGGCCATCGGCGCGACCGACGCGTTGCCGGCCCTGCGCGACTTCCTCACGATGTACCGCGCCGATCCCGTCTACGACGGGGATCCCACGCCCCTCGTCGCGGCGTCGGAGGCGATGCTGGCGCTCGGTGGTCCGGCCGAGCGGCAGCTCTTGCTCTTTCTCGCCGAGGAGCCGCACACGGTTGAACCGTTGCGCGTCCACCTGCGGCACGCCCTCGCGCAGACGGCCAGCGTGGAAGCGCGCGCGGCGGCCGCGGCGGGCGAGTGAGCGAGCCGCGGCGCCTCACCGTCATGGTTTGCCGCGGTCCGACCTGCGGCGAGCGGCGAAATTCGGCGGCGCTGCACGCGAAGCTCGAGGAGTTCATCGCGGCGCGCGGGCTCGCGCCGCGCGTCACGCTCGCCTGGGAGACATGCTTCGGACATTGCATGCGCGGCCCCAACGTCCTCGTATACGACACCGACGAGGTGCGCGGCTGGCAGGTGTACGCCGGCCTCGACGCGCCCTCGGCCGTGCTCTACAACCGCGTCGAGGTCGACGAGCTCGAGCGCCTGCTCGCCAGGCACCTCGCGGGCGGCCTCGACATGCACGCCTTCCGGCGCGTCTAGGCGCGGCTGGCTAGGCCCGGCTTGCGGACGGGCGGAAAACAGCCAGAATCGGGCGCCGTGAAGGAGCGCATCTACCTCGACCACGCCGCGACGGCGCCCCTGCGCGCCGAGGTCGTGGCCGCCATGACGGCGGCCTTGCGTGGGCCGGCCGGCAACGCGTCGAGCGTCCACGCCGCGGGGCGGGCCGCTCGCGCCGCGGTCGAGGCGGCGCGGCGGGAGGTCGCGGCGCTGCTCGGCGTCGCCGGCGAGGAGATCGTCTTCACGTCGGGCGGCACGGAAGGGAACAACCTCGTCGTGCGCGGCCTCGCGAGGTCGGCCGCTGCGCGCCTCGGGCCCGGCGCCCGGCCGCACGTCGTGTCATCGCCGCTCGAGCATCCCTCCGTGTTGGGCGCGCTCGCCGTGCTCGCGAGCGAGGGCCTCGACGTCTCGTACGTCGCCGTCGACGCGAACGGGCGCGTCACGCCCGCGGCGCTGCGCGCGGCGCTGCGGCCCGAGACGGTGCTAGTGACGCTCGCGGCCGCCAATCACGAGCTCGGCAACGAAAGCGACGTCGCGGCGCTCGCCGCCGTGGCGCGCGCGGGCGGCGCGCTCTTCCACACGGACGCCGTGCAGTCCGCGCCTTGGCGCGCGCTCGAGGTCGGCGCGGCGGGCGTCGATGCCGCGACGATCTCGGCGCACAAGCTGGGCGGCCCACAGGGCGTGGGCGCCGTGTTCGTGCGCCGCGGTCTCGACCTGCCGCCGCTCGTCGTGGGCGGGCACCAGGAGTACGAGCGCCGCGCGGGCACCGAGAACGTCGCCGGGATCGTGGGCTTCGGCACGGCGGCCCGCCTCGTCGCCACCGAGAGGGCCGACACCGCCGCGCGCATCGGAGAGCTGCGCGATCGCCTCGCGGCGCGGCTGCTCCAGGTCCCGGACGCGCGCGTCCACGGCGACGTCGCCGCGCGGGTGCCCGGCACGCTCAACGTCGCGTTCGCGGGCGCGCCCGGTCCGCTCGTCGCCATCGCGCTCGATCTCGTGGGCGTGTGCGTCGCCACGGGCGCCGCCTGCACCTCGGGCTCGCTCGCGCCGTCCGCCGTGCTGCTCGCTCTCGGTCTCGACGATCGCGCGGCGGGCGAGGCGCTGCGCTTCAGCCTCGGCCGCGACACGACGGCGGCCGAGATCGAGCGCGTCGCCGCCCTCGTCCCCGAGCTCGTCGCGCGCGTGCGCGGGGGCGCGTCGCGCGCCGGGGTGCGGCCCGCCCGCGAGCGCATCGTCGTCGCCATGTCGGGCGGCGTCGACTCCTCGACGGCGGCCGCGCTGCTGGTCGAGCAGGGGTACGACGTGGTCGGCGCGACCCTCAAGCTCTACGACGCGTCGGGGACGTCGGCGGCCGTCGGGCGCTGCTGCGGCCCGCGCGACATCGCCGACGCGCGCGCCACGGCTGCGGCGTTCGGCTTTCCCCACTACGTCATCGACGAGAGCGCGGCCTTCGCCGCGGACGTCATCGACGAGTTCGTGGCCGAGCACCGCCTGGGCCGCACGCCCAACCCCTGCGTGCGCTGCAACGAGAAGCTCAAGTTCGGGCCGCTGCTCGCCTTCGCGGACGCCATCGGCGCGACGGCGCTCGCGACGGGTCACTACGCGCGCCTGCTGCCGTCGGCGAGCGGTGGCCCCCCCACGCTCGCCCGCGCCGCCGCCGTCGACAAGGATCAGTCGTACTTCCTCTTCGGCGTGCGGCCCGCGTGGCTCGCGCGCGCGCGCTTCCCGCTCGGCGACAAGACCAAGGACGAGGTCCGCGCCCACGCGCGCCGCCTCGGCGTGCCCAACGCCGACAAGCCCGAGTCGCAGGAGATCTGCTTCATCCCCGACGGCGACCACAAGGCCTTCGTCGAGGCCCACGGCGGGGCGGGCAATCGCGGCGTCGTCGTCGACGACGCGTCAGGCGCGGTCGTGAGCGCGCACGCGGGGACGCACCGCTTCACGATCGGCCAGCGCCGCGGCCTGCCGGGCGGCGCCGCCGAGCGCCGCTTCGTGCTGCGCATCGACGCGGCGACGGGCACGGTCCACGTCGGCCCGCGCGAACGCCTCGGCCGCGACAGCGTGCGCGTCTCCGACGTCCGCTGGCTCAGCGCGCCGCCGCGCGAGCGCCTGCGCTGCGCCGTCCAGATCCGCCACCACGCAACGCCAGCCGGCGCCTGGCTCGAGCCCGGCGCCGACGGCTGCGTCGACGTCCGCCTCGACGAGCCCGCCCTCGGCGTCGCTCCTGGCCAGGCTGCCGTCTTCTACGACGCCGACAACGTCCTCGGCGGTGGCTGGATCGTTTAGCCGCCCGCGCCCGAGACGGCGGCGGCGATGATCTGGCGGCCCGTCGTGTTGCGGTCGCGCGAGATCACGGCTTCGATGGCGGGCTCGAGCTCGCCGCGGTCGAGAAAGATGCCGTGGCAGGTGCCGCAGTAGTCGACATGAACGGCGCCGAGCACGACCTCCGACAGGCTGCCGATGCAGGCGGGGCAGGGCGCCTTGTTGGGCGTCGGGACCGGGGGCGGCCCAGACGAGCCCGTGAGCAGGGTGCGCAGGCGCGCCAGCTCCGCCTCCGGCAGCTTGGCGGCGCGCGTGATCTCGCCGCGGTCGAGCCACAGGCCGCCGCACTTCGGGCACAGATCGACCTCCAGCCCCTGGAACAGCGCCTTGTCGAGGACGGAGTTGCACTTCACGCAGCACAGGTTCGTCGAATCGCCCATGGGCGAATACTACCTGTCCGAACGGCGCCCGGTAAAGCGGCCCGCGCGGCGGCCCGGGAGCTCGCCTGGGGTGGTAATTTAGGCGAACGGCGCCGCGGGCGTCGCGGCATGACCACGAAGGAAGACGACAGGAAAGACACCGACGGCTACGCGGGCCTCGAGGGGCGCCTCGGGCACGTTTTCGCCGATCGGTCGCTCTGCGAGGCGGCGCTCACGCACAAATCCTGGCTCAACGAGGCGCCCGCGACGGCGCGCACCGACAACGAGCGCCTCGAGTTCCTGGGCGATGCTGTGCTCGCCCTCGTCGTGAGTGACCTGCTCATGAAGCGCTTCCCCGACCGCAGCGAGGGCGAGCTGTCGAAGGCGCGCGCCGTCATCGTGAGCGAGGCCGGCCTCTCGCGGACGGCGCAGGCCATCGGCCTCGGCCAGTGGATCTTTCTCGGGCGCGGCGAGGATCAGGCCGGCGGGCGTGGCAAGGCGTCGATCCTCTCGGACGCGCTCGAGGCGCTCATGGGCGCCGTCTACCTCGACGGGACCCTCGATGCGGCGCGCCGGGTCGCTGAGCAGCTCTTCTCGGCGGCGCTGCACGACGTCGAGACCCAGACGCGCCAGGACTTCAAGTCGCGGCTGCAGGAGCGCTCGCAGGCGCTGCTCCAGGTCACGCCGCAGTACCGCGTCGTCGGGCAGGAGGGCCCGGATCACGACAAGCGGTTCTCGGTGACTATCTCCCTCGGCGGTCGCGAGTACGGCCGCGCCGTGGGGCGTTCGAAGAAGGAGGCCGAGCAGAGCGCCGCGGCCCAGGCGCTCGCGATCCTCGAGGCGGCGGGGGAAGGGCCGTGACTTCGCCGCCCGCGCTCACGGCGCAGATCCCCGCGGACATCGGCGCCCTCGCGCGGCGCCTGCGCGAGAGCGGTTTCCAGGCCCACCTCGTGGGCGGTGGCGTGCGCGACATGTTGCTGGAGCGGCCGCCCACAGACTTCGACCTCGCGACCGACGCGCGGCCCGAGAAGGTGCTCGAGATCTTCGGCCGCTCCTTCGCCATCCCGACGGGCCTGCAGCACGGCACGGTGACGGTGCTCACGGGCCCGGACGCGGCGACGCGCCGCTCGGTCGAGGTCACGACCTTCCGGGGCGAGGGCGCCTACCTCGACGGGCGGCGGCCGTCGTCGGTCACGTACGTGTCGACGCTCGAAGAGGATCTGTCGCGCCGCGACTTCACGATGAACGCCATCGCGCTCGAGCCGCTCACGGGCGCGCTGACCGATCCGTTCGGCGGGCAGAGCGATCTCGAGCGGCGGACCATTCGAGCCGTGGGCGATCCCGTGGCGCGCTTCCGCGAGGACGGCCTGCGTCCCATGCGCGCCGTGCGCCTCGCCGCGCAGCTCGGGTTCGACATTGAGGCCGCGACGTTCGCCGCGATCGAGTCCACGCTCGACGTCTTTCGCAAGGTCTCGGCCGAGCGCGTGCGCGACGAGATGCTCAAGATGCTGGCCGCGCCGCGCCCGTCGGTGGGGCTCGAGCTGATGCGACGCGCGGGCCTGCTCGCCGAGGTCTTGCCGGAGCTCATGGAGGGCGTGGGCTGCACGCAGAACCGGTTTCACAAGCACGACGTCTACGGCCACACGCTCGCCGTCGTCGACGCCACGCGGGCCGACGCCATCATGCGTCTCGGCGCGCTCCTTCACGACGTCGGCAAGCCTCGCGCGCGCCAGCCGCGCGAGGGCGCGCCGGGCGAATACAGCTTCTTCAAGCACGAGTACGTCGGCAAGGACATGGCGGACGCGATCTGCCGGCGCTGGAAGCTGTCGACCGCCGAGCGCGCGCGCGTCGTCGCCATGGTCGAAAATCACATGTTCTTCTATTCGCCCGACTGGACCGACGGGACCGTGCGCCGCTTCGTGCGCCGCGTGGGCAACGACACGCTCGACGCGCTCTTCGCGCTGCGCGAGGGCGACGTCGTGGGCCGCGGCTTCGGAGAGGATCCCGAGACGGAGCTCGGCGAGCTGCGCCGGCGCATCGCCGACGTCGCGGCCGCGGACGCCGCATTGCGCGTGACTGATCTCGCGATCGACGGTCAGGACGTCATGCGCGCGCTCGGCGTTCCGCCTGGCCGCGAGATCGGCGAGATCCTCGAGC
>DATKFB010000001.1:0-3190 GCA_035544435.1 Polyangia bacterium | reverse complement strand
CTGCGCGCTCGCCGAGCGGCACGGCAAGGACTGGCGGCGCTGGCCCGCCGAGGTCCGCCGCCCCGACGGCGCCGGCGCGCGCGCTTTCGCCGCCGAGCAAGCGCCGCGCGTGCGCTTCCACACCTGGCTGCAGTGGCTGCTCGACCTCCAGCTCGCCGGCGCGGCGCGCGAGATCGCGCTCATCAACGACCTGCCCATCGGCATCGACGTCGCGGGCGCCGACGCGTGGTGCTGGCAGGACCTCATGGCGGCCGACGTCTCCGTCGGGGCGCCGCCCGACGAGTTCAGCGCGAACGGCCAGGACTGGGGCCTGACGCCCTTCGTCCCGCACAAGCTGCGCGCCGCCGGATACAGGCCTTTCATCGAGACCATCCGCTCGATGCTCGCGCACGCGGGCGGCCTGCGCATCGATCACGTCATGGGCCTCTTCCGGCTCTTCTGGATCCCGCGCGCGTCCGGCTTGGGCGCGAAGGGCGGCACCTACGTGCGCTCACGCGCCGACGAGCTGCTCGCCATCGTCGCGATCGAGAGCGTGCGCGCGCGCGCCTTTGTCGTCGGCGAGGATCTCGGCACGGTCGAAGAAGGCGTGCGCGAGATGCTCGCGGCGCGTCGGCTGCTATCCTACCGCCTACTCTACTTCGAGCCCACGCCCCCGCGGAAGTTCCCCGAGCTCGCGCTCACGAGCGTGACGACGCACGACCTCGCGACGATCGGCGGGCTGTGGACGGGCAGCGACGTCGCCGATCAGAAGCGCATCGGCCTTTCGCCCAACGAGCCCGGGATGCGCGCGCTGCGCGCCAAGATCGCGCGCGAGGCGGACATCCCGGCCGACGCGCCCGTCGAGGTCGCCATCGAGCGCACCTACGCCGCGCTCGCCCAGGCGCCGTCGCGCGTGCTCCTCGCGACCCTCGACGACGCGCTCGCCGTGTCGGAGCGCCCCAACATGCCCGGCACCGTCACCGAGTGGCCCAACTGGTCGCTCTCGCTGCCGCTGCCGCTCGAGGAGATCGAGGAGGCGCCGCTGCCGCGCAAGCTCGCGGCCACGCTCGAGCGATGACGGGGGCCGCGCGCGCTTACTTGAGCAGCGCGAGCAAACTCACGATTCCCACGACCAGCGTGTAGAGCGATTCGCCCGCGATGAGGCCGCCGCCCAGCAGCGAGTTCGTGCTCATGTCCTCGGGCAGCGCCTCGCGGGCGGCGTCCGCACGGCGCCGGCGCGCCTCGACGGTCGCGATGGCGGACGCCACGACGCCGCCCACGGCCATCCACGTCGACGTCGAGAGATCGACGAAGCCGCCGAACGACGAGGCGTAGGGGCTCGGCAGCACGAGGGCGTCGACGACCCAGCCGATGGCGAAGGCCACGGGGCTCGACGCGACGTACGCCCTCCAGCGCGGCGCGCGCATGAGGCCCTTGCGCGCGATCTGCACGATGAGACCAATCGCGAGCCCGATGGCGAGCGCGCGCACCTGGTGCGACGCGAGGTGGCCGAGGCCGCGCAGCGCGCCCACGAACTTGAACGTCATCGCCGATTGCCAGGCGCCCACGCGCGCCTCCGGGTGGGTGTACGTATCGACGCGCAGCACGGGGTAGGCCGTCATGAAGAGGCGCGCGAACGCCACGCACAGCGCGGCCCCCATGACGATCCCCACGGCCTGGTAACGGAACTGCATGCGGCGATCGGAGCCGAGCCGCCACCCGGTCGAGCGATCCTGCTGCATGTCGACGCCCACGGTGCAAGACACGAGCAGGACGCTTGCCGCCATCATGCCCACGGCCGGATCGCGCAGACCGAGCAGCGACATGAGCAGCACGGAGACGACGAAGGCGCTCGAGATCGGGTTCGAGTCCGAGATGCCGCACGAGATGCCGTTGATGAAGACGAAGACGAACGAGAGGAGCACGCCAACGACGACGAAGCCGGCCGGCTGGTGCAGGAGCACGGTGGCGACGACGACGATGGCCGCGCCCCAGAGCACAACCCAGGCGAGCAAGCCGCGCGCGCCCAGGCCGCCCGCCGCCAGGCGATCCTCGGCGGGCGCCGCGGCGCTCGCGGCGGCGACGGCGCGAAAGCGGCGCAGCGCCTCGACGGCGAGGATCGCGAGATCGACGACCGCCGCGCCCATAATCATGGCGAGCGCGATGAGGAAGCCGATCTTGCGGAACGGGTCATGGGCGCCGAGCCAGCCGATGGCGCGCAGGTGCGGCGCGAGCAGCGCGAGGGTGCCGCCCATGAGCAGCGCCGGCACGGCGATGCGCGAGCCGATGATGAGGCCCGTGCCGATCGTCGAGGCGGATATGCCGAGGTTGCCCAGGAAGGCGACGTGCTCGACGATCGCGCCGGCGGCGATGCCACCCAGGGCGCCGCCGCCAAGCTTCCCGACCGAGCGACGCAGGAGACGCTTGTCGGTGAGCGCGCGCAGGATGTTCGCGACGGCGTGCCCCGACGGGAACTCGAGCTTCATCTTCTCGACGAGGATGGGCGTGTAGAGCATGCCCACGCCAATGCCGAACATGCCGATGCAGCCGAAGTAGAGGAACAGCACCCAGCCCGGTGGCAGCGGCACGCCCAGCCACACCATGCCCTGGATGAGCACGCCCATGCCCGACATAGACGCGACGCTCGCCGCCATCGTCTGCATGTAGTTCGCGCCGTGCTTGCCCTCCGGGCCGTAGCCGTACGTCACCGTGCTTCCCAGGATCCCGGCGAGCACCTGGCCGCCCACGGAGAACCCGAGGCTGAAGGTCATGTACGCCGACGTGACGCCGCCGAGCGGACCGAGGATCAGCAGCGCGACGGCCGCGAGCAGCAGGTGGTACGCGGGCGTCTCCGGCGCAGGCAGGAATCGGCGGCGCGGGACGTCGGCCGAGGCCATGGGGTAGCATCATGCCTCATGTCGCATTCGTTGATCATCGTGCATGTTCAGGTCCACGTGAGACCGGAGGGCGTCGAGGCGTTCCGGACCGCCACGCTCGACAACGCGCGCGCGAGCGTGCGCGAGCCGGGCGTGGCGCGCTTCGATGTCGTGCAGTCCACGGAGGATCCGACGCGCTTCGTGCTCGTCGAGGTCTACCGCTCGCCCGACGCCCCCGCGGCCCACAAGGCGACTTCGCACTACGCGCGCTGGCGTGACGCCGTGGCCGACCACAAGGCCGAGCCGCGCACGAGCGCCCGCTACGTCAACGTCGC